>NZ_JBJDRF010000013.1:0-103214 GCF_044987305.1 Novosphingobium sp. ZW T3_23 | reverse complement strand
CATCCTGCATCGTCCACATAGCCCAGCTCGACATAGCGGCCGATCAGACGATCGAGGTCGGGAGCGTCCCGCCCGTCCGCCTCGCCGTCTTCCGCCCCGACCCACCCCCGCTCGCGCAGCTTGCGCTGCAGATAATCGCGCAGCTTCCCTTGCGTCGTCGCGAAACGCGCGACATAGGCGAGCGCCAATTCCTCAAGGCGCTGTTCGGTAAGGGGTTGCGGATTGCGACGCTTGACGGACATCTTGCCCTATTCGTGCCACAGTCGGCTCGGATTGGGGAGAGCGTACGAAACCTCGTCGTGCGGATTTGCTGCCTTCGGTACGGTCAAAGCCGGACGCAGCGCGGGGTTTCTGCAGGAATACATGTTAAAACAACAACGGGTTAGAACGAAATGAACGACACCATCAACGTGGTGCCGCAAGCGAGCGAAGCACTTGTCGCCACGCCGAACGAGGACGCGCTTGCCCGCCGCTTTGCCGATTTCGACACCTTTGGCGATGCGCTGGACTATGCGGCGCAGGGCCAGCGCGGCTTCAATTTCCACGATCCGCGCGGCACGCTGAAGCAGGTCTATCCGTTCAGCCAGCTGCGTACGGATTCGATCAAGGTCGCCCACGCGCTGATCGCCCGCGGCGTGAAGCCCAACGACCGCGTGGCCCTGATCGCCGAGACGGGAGCCGATTTCGGGGCCCTGTTCTGCGGCGTCGTCTACGCAGGCGCCTGGCCCGTGCCGCTGCCGCTGCCCACCAGCTTTGGCGGCAAGGACAATTATATCGAGCAGCTTGCCGTCCAGCTTTCCAGCTCGGACCCGATGCTGTTGGTCGGCCCGGACGAGATCGCCGAGATGACCGCGCAGGCCGCGACGCGCCAGGGCTGCGATCACGCCACCTGGGCCGATTTCGCCGCGAAAGATGCGCCCGAAGTCGCGCTGCCCAAGGCCAGTCCGGACGATATCTGCTACCTGCAGTATTCCAGCGGTTCCACGCGCTTCCCGCATGGCGTCGCCGTGACGCACCGTTCGCTGATGTCGAACCTGGCCGCGCACAGCCACGGCATGGAACTGGCCGACGGCGACCGCTGCATCTCGTGGCTGCCCTGGTACCACGACATGGGCCTGGTCGGCTGCTTCCTCTCGCTGATCGCCAACCAGGTTTCCGGCGACTACCTCAAGACCGAGGACTTCGCCCGTCGTCCGCTGGCGTGGCTGGACCTGATCACGCGCAACCAGGGCACCTCGATCTCGTACTCGCCGACGTTCGGCTACGACATCTGCGCCCGCCGCATCTCCAGCCAGAGCCCGGTTTCCGACCGCTTCGACCTGTCGCGCTGGCGCCTTGCCGGCAACGGTGCCGACATGATCCGTCCGGACGTGATGCAAAGCTTCGTCAACGCCTTTGCCGACGCGGGTTTCAAGGCCACGGCCTTCCTGCCCAGCTACGGCCTTGCCGAAGCGACGCTCGCCGTCACCATCATGCCGCCGGGTGAAGGCATCCGCGTCGAACTGGTCGAGGAAGAGCGCCTTTCCGGCACTCCGCGCGATCTCAGCCGCCCGGCCCGCTATCGTGCCATCGTCAACTGCGGCAAGCCCGTGCGCGACATGGAAGTGGTGATCCGTGGCGAGAACGGCGACAGCCTCGGCGATCACAAGATCGGCAAGGTCTGGTGCCGCGGAATCAGCGTCATGCACTCCTACTTCCGCGACCCCGAGGCGACCGAGGCCTGCCTCGTCGACGGATGGCTGGACACCGGGGACATGGGCTACATGGCCGATGGCTACCTGTTCATCGTCGGCCGCGCCAAGGACATGATCATCATCAACGGCAAGAACCATTGGCCCCAGGACATCGAATGGGCCGTGGAACAGCTGCCGGGCTTCAACCATGGCGACATCGCCGCGTTCTCGGTGGAAACGGACAATGGCGAGGAAGCTCCCGCCGTGCTCGTGCACTGCCGCGTCTCTGATCCGGTGAAGCGCATCGAACTGCGCGACCTGATCCGCGACAAGGTGCGCTCGATCACCGGCATGAACTGCGTGGTCGAACTGGTACCGCCCAAGAGCCTGCCCCGCACCAGCTCGGGCAAGCTCAGCCGCGCCAAGGCCAAGAAGCTTTACCTTTCCGGCGAAATCGAGCCGTTCAAGATCGCGGCCTGATTGCAAGCCTCCTGAAACGTATCGGGGCCGGGAAAGCGAAAGCGCTTTTCCGGCCCTTTTCGCGTCAATCCGCCAGGTCGTCCTCATTCCGGCGAGAATCGACATCCTGTCCGTCCGCACGGATGAAGGAGATCTTGCCTTCCGGTTCGAGGATAGCCCAGGCCACCTGATCGAGCCGGGATATTCCCGCGAGTCGCATTTCGGCTGCGAGTTCGTCGCGATCGATCCGCTCGATATCCATGTTTCGCTTTATCACGCTGCCGCCCCGCACCAGCACCACCGGCGCGCTTTCCAGAATGCGGCGCGCGCGCGTCGAATGATGGCCGACCAGGCCGAGCACCAGACTCCAACCCGCGAATGTGACGATGGCCAGCGTCGCTCCGGTCAGCGAGAAGTCCTGATGGGTGACGCCCTGCTGGATGAGATCGCCCATCACGATCAGCGATACCAGTTCGAACGGGGCCATCTGCCCCAGCTCGCGCTTCCCCATCAGCCGCAGCAGCAGGTACATGACCGCGAACATGACCGAGGCGCGGATCACGATCTCCATCAGGGAAGGACCGTCAGATGGAGCGGGATCGTGGCGATTTCCGCCTGGCCGTCGGCGACATGGAGGCTGCCCTCCAGGCGTCTGAACGAGCGGGGCTGGATCTGGCCGTCGAACTTCAGAACGAACGGCTGCCCGGCCTCCACTTTGCCGAAGTGATAGGCGTAGACACCGTCCAGCGCGGTCGCACTCTCTGCGTCGGGCACGATCGTGTCGATGCTCATCCCGCGCCAGAGGGGGTCGTCGATCCCCACCACAAGATCGGACAGGGCCTGCCTGGGCGTTATCCGTACTTGCGTCTCGAACCAGTTGCCGCTGCGAAGAATGCCGGCGTGCGTCAGTTCGATCGTTGCCAGGGGCGTATCGAACCGGGTCTTTTCGTCCGCCCCTCCGCCCAGCCAGCCGGTGAATGCCGCAAGGATCACACCGACGATCACCAGAACCGCCAAAGGCGTCCGCCAGACCGCGAATCTGCCCACATCGTCATGACGCGTCGCGATACCGAATGGGGGATCGACAGGACTGGGATCGGTACTGGTCATCGTATGTCTAGGAACCGACTGGGCGTTCTCGTGTTCCCGCCTCAACCAGGCGTTCAGGCCGCCTGTTCTTTCTCCTGCGCTTCCTCTGCATCCCAGCGCGGGTATGGAGGCAGGAACACCAGCAGCGTCCCGCCGATCAGACAGCCTACGGTTCCGGCCCAGAGGAAGGGCTCATAGCCGCCGAGCCGATCGTAGATAGCTCCTGCCGCCAGCGGCCCCAGCCCCGAAGCCAGCGCCACCAGGGCCGACATCATCCCATAGATCGCTCCGAAATGGCGCATTCCGGCATATCCGGCGGTCAGATAGGCGCAGATCTGCATCTTGGTGCCCGCCGCATAGCCATTGACCAGAAGCGCGATAACGATCGCCGGGGTGGAACTCATCGCCACGGTCAGCAGGAAGAAGGTCACGGCGGTGACTCCCATCGTCAATCCGCCGATCCAATTGGGTCTGAAGCGATCCAGCAGAGCCCCCGTCGCCAGCTTGCCAATGATCCCCGCGACCCCGGTCAGCGAGGTCAGCCAGGCCGCATTGCTACGGCTTACGCCCGATTCGGTGAGGATCGGAAAGAGATGGATGGAAAGCCCGATCGTCAGGAACATCACCACGAACGTGGAGACGGCCACTTGCCACAGCGGCCGGCTTCGCAGCGCTTCCTGCCGCGTCAGCCCCGGCAGATGCGCCCCGGAACGGCTTTCGGGAGCCCTACCGCTACGGACGTTGCGGTCGTGGGCATCGTAGAGGAACAGGAAGCAGAGCAACAGCGATAGACCGCCCCAGCCCAGACCGAACCACACGAAAGCCCCGCGCCAGCCCACGTCCTCGATCAGAAAATTGCCCAGGGGCGGCACGATGGCCTGCGCGAGGGCCGTTCCCGAAACCGTGAAGCCCAGCGCCAGGCCCCTGCCCTTCGTGAACATGCTGGCCACGGCCAGCGTCCAGATGGTCGATTTGATGGTGGTCAGGAGCACGCCGAGCACAACCCAGAGCACAATCCATTGCACGGGCGAGCCATTCGCGGTGGCGAAGGCGCATGTCGCTGCCATCACCGCAACGATCCCTGGGAGAGCGAGCCGCCGCGATCCTGCCCGGTCGATCAAGGCGCCGTAGAAGGGGGACAGCACCGCCGTGATGAGCGTGGCGATGGCCGGTCCGGCCGAGAGCAGCGAGCGATTCCAGCCGAACTCTCGCGATAGCGGTTCCATGAACAGGCCGGTTGCGGCCAGAAGCACGGAAAAAAAGGAAAACCCGACCGACGCCGCCAGAACCAGCGTCCAGCCCGATTTCCATTCCTCGGCCTGTCCCGACCCAATCGCCTTGTCCATGGCGCCTCTCCCTCGTTGCCGCGAGACTAGAGGGAAAGGCGCAAACGCCAACCGCCGGGACGATAACCCCCAGATAATTCCAAGTCTGCCGGTCAGATGGTGCGGTGCAGTTCCAGATAGTCGCGAGGAATGCTCAACGCATCCTTAGCCACTTGCGTCTCCCGCAGGAACAGGACCAGAGCCACCAGAAGCAGAACGATCGAGGCAAGGAAGATGACCGCCGCAACGCCGTGCAGGTCGAGCCCGGCCAGGCCCTGAAGGAACAGCACGGCCACAGTCGTGCCGATGCACAGCGCCGACAGCACCATGAACCGGATGGCCTTGGTGATGATGTTGATGCGCTTGTCGACCAGGCGGATCTCCAGAACCACCATGTCGTGTTCGGCGCCTTGCGTCTCGTTATGACGCGACTGCAACTCGCGCGCGCGATCCACGACACGTCCGAGCCGACTGGACAGGATGTTGAGGATGTTGCCGATGGCCACCAGCACGAACACCGGCGTCAGCGCCAACTGGATGGTCTGGACGATCATGACATCGTCTATTGCAAACATGCGTCAGCCTGCACAGGCTCTCGCCAGCAGACAAACGCCGTTTTCCGCAAATTTGACGTCATCCAGGGACTTTGCCAAGCCGCAGCCACCCGGCGAAATCGTATCCTGTCCGACAGTTACGTTGCCTTCGCGCGGTATCACCAGCAGCGCCTCGGGATATCGAGCCGCAACCGCAGGCGAAGGCATGCCCGCGACCTGATCGAGCAGGAACAGCGGGCCATCCACCAGTACGGCGCTATCATGCTCCGGCACGCGCTTGTGCCAACGTGCCAGGTCGTAAACCTCGCCCTTCGCCACGGCCATGCCTTCGTCGAGGTGAAGCTCGCGCGGGCGGCCATAGTCGTAGAGGCGATAGGTGATGTCGCTGTTCTGCTGAACCTCGATCAGGCTGACGCCTACGCCGATGGCATGAACGGTATTCGCCGGGATGTAGAAGAAATCGCCGGGCTGGACTTCATGCCAGGTCATCAGCCCTTCGATCGAACCGTCGCGAGCCGCTGCGCGCATCGCTTCCTCGTCGATCGGCGCATCGAAGCCGATGCCGAGCGTCGCTCCGGGCTCAGCCGCCACGATCAGCCAGCACTCTTCCTTGCCCTGCCGGCCAAGTCCCTTTGCCCGTGTCTGCGCGTCGCTGGGGTGGACCTGCACCGAAAGCTTCTCGCTGGTGAAGATGTACTTCACCAGCAGATCGGGCAAAGCGGCCGGTGGTTCGAACCAGATCTCGCCGATACGCTCCCCGTCCGGCGCCGTGAAAGGCGCAGGCAGCACATCCTTGCCCCAGGGCTTTTCGACCTGGCGGATCGGCAGTGCGGCGTTCATGTGAAATTCCTTACTGGTTGACGGCGCCCGAAAGCTTTCCGACCTTTTGCACACCGTCAACGGTCGTGACCAGCACATCGTTTCCGTCTATCACGACGATGACGTTCTCCAGTCCGATCACAGACACGCGCGGGCCGTCGCTGTCTACCAGCACATTCCGACAATCGACCATCTCGACCGAGCCCGTCCCGCGCACCGAGTTGCCCTGATCGTCTCGCGCCAGCGCATCGTGCAGGGCCTGCCAGTTGCCGATGTCGGACCACTCCATGTCGGCCGGCACAAGAGCCGCCCGGCGGGTGTTTTCCATGACCGCATAGTCCACCGAATCGCTTTCCACTTCCGCGAAAGTGGCAGCGTCCGGGTGGAAGCGATGGCCTTCCTCGCTGCCTTTTTCGACCGCTTCGCGCACTTTGGCGGCGATCTGGGGGCGGTGCGCGGCCAGTTCGGCCATGAAGTCCCCCACCCGGAAAGCGAAGATGCCTCCATTCCAGGCGTAATTGCCATCGGCAAGGAAGGACCTGGCGCGTTCGAGGTCGGGCTTTTCGACGAATTGCGCGGTGCGAAACGCCTTTTCGTGTCCGTCGATCGGTTCACCGCGCTTGAGGTATCCAAAACCGGTCTCGGGTGCCGTCGCTTCGATCCCGAAGGACACGAGCCACCCTTCCTTCGCAAGTTCCGCAGCCGCGCAGGCGGCCGTGGAGAAGACGTCGGGCCGCCCGATGTGATGGTCACTGGGGCACACCAGCATGATGGCATCGTCCGGCAGGCGGCAGGCGGCAAGCGCGATGGCCGCGGCCGTGTTCCGGGCTGCGGGCTCGACGATCACCGAAGCACCCTCGACGCCGCGAAGCTGCGCTTCAACATGGGCCAGATGCTTGGTGCCGGTCACCACTACGGGTGCCGAGAACCCGCTGGCGGCGGGGCAACGCGCCACGGTCGCCTCGAACAGCGTCGAATCTCCGACGAGCGGGAGAAAGGGCTTGGGCATGGCGGCGCGGCTGCGCGGCCAGAGGCGGGTGCCGCTGCCGCCGCAGAGGATGACGGGAACGATTTCGGGCATGGAACTCGCATTATGAAGGGAAAGGGAGCTTTGCGGCGCGCTATTAGCCGCGCCTTCGACCAATGCAACAGGATCGATCCAGTCAGACTTCATCTTTCACTCCTGCGCCGCAGTCCTGCGGCCTGCCCAATTCGTTTTCACATGGTCGTCGACGGGCGATCTCTCGATCCATAGCAACGTTAGCGCCAACCCGGCGACGCGTCTTGGCGGAACGGGACCAACTGAACCAACGTTGCGCCGCATCGAAAGATCCTCAAATTCAATCCCTCAGGATCGGGTCTTCAGAAACCATCGCTGCCGCCATCCATATTCGGCCTCGACCGCGTTCCCTTTGGCATCTCGTGCCGGTTTGAAGCGAAAACGCTCCGTGGCGAGTCGACAGGTGATCCGATCGGCCTCCGCATCCGGACTTGGCTGTAGCACGCGACATCCCTTCACTTGGCCATCGGTGCCGACCCGAAGGGCCACGACGACTTGTGATCCCAAGCGCAGTTCCCGGCTTTCAGAGGGATAGTCTCGGGCCGAATTGATGTCTCCCGCGATTTTCACCGGTTTGGCGGCAATTCCCCCGCCTCCCCCCGATCCCGAGCCATTTCCTCCCGCGCCGCGCCCTTCGCCGGTGCCCCCCGCGCCCCTGCCTGCCCCGTCATCCTGCGCGCCCGATGCATTATCCGGACCGCTGCCCGCGATGATAGGTGCCTCGGTGGTGGCAATCCGTACCGCCGGCTGCGGCGCCGCAATGGGGCGTGGCTCCGCGCGCTTGCCGGGGCTTCCCGCCGCACCCTTCTCCTGCGGGGAAGCCGAACGCGGCATGGGTGACGGCAGCGGTGGATCCGGGAGCGGTGGCTTCAGGGGGATATCAAAAGTTCGCGTCAGCGATCCGATGGTGGTTGCCGCCAATTCCGGCGCGAAGGCACGTATCAACACCGCGAAGAGCGCCAGATGCAAAAGGACGACCAGCAAGATCACAGCCACGCGCGTCTGCCGACGAGGCTTCAGATCGGCTCCGCTCATAGCGACAGGATGCCACGATCGCCGCCCGACCGGCAAGTCCATCGGATTTTGACATGGACCGGCCCCGCGCTACATTCCGATTTGCGAACGCCAATTCACTAATGCGACGCGACATCTTGGGAGAGAGACAGGGATGCCATTCGAACCCGTGACCTGCGAACATGACGGCGCCCGCCTTCATGGCCGGATCGCTCATTCCCAACATGAAGGAATGGGCGGAACCGTGATGATGTTTCCCGGCGCTACCGGCGCTTCGGAAAGCTTCGACGCGGCGATGCGGGAACTGGCCGAGGCCGGCTACACCGTCGTTCATGCCAACATGTATGATGAGGATGTCGATTTGTCCTCGCATCAGACGGCGGGGCAAGGGTTTGCCGCGCTCATGGCAGAGCCTGCCAGACTACGGGCGCGCGCGATGGCCTGGTTCGAGCGCGTACGCCGACTGGACGGCGTCGATCCCGATCGCATCGCTGCCATCGGCTATTGCTTCGGCGGCAGATGCGTTCTGGAACTGGCGCGCTGCGGGGTCGATCTGCGCGCGGTGACAAGCTTTCACGGGCTGCTGACCACCCATGCTCCGGCCCATCCGGGCTCGGTTCGAGCCCGCGTGGCGATCTGGACAGGCGGCGACGATCCCTACGCCCCCGTCGAGGATGCCCAAGCAATCCAGGCGGAATTCGACGCCGCCGGAGCCGATTACCAGTTCACCCTCTTCGCCAAGGCCAGGCACGCCTTCATGGACCCCGATCACGACGGCCTGGCGCCCGGCATTGCCTATGACCGCATGGCGCATCGCATCGCCTGGTCTGCGACACGCGCGCTGCTGGCGGAAACGATCGGCGAGCCTCTGACATAAACCCGCCTCGGGCAGCGGTCAGGCCTGGAGCAGACCATGGCTCCCGTGCCGGGCCACTGCCTTGCCGAGACGGTCCACGAACTCGACGATGATGGGCGGATCGACGCGGCGCGTGATCGACCATAGATAATAGCCGTAGATCGCTGCCTCGCGATATTGCAGCCACGCCTCTTCCTCATCCGGCATGGCCAGGCCATGGCCGCGCATCATCTTCAGATATTCCCCTAGCAGGCGCCGCTCTTCGGCTTCAGCCACCTCGGGCGGCAGTACCGCGTTGATGTGATAGGCCACGTCCAATGCCCAGCCGCCGCGCTGAAGCAGTTGCCAGTCGATCAGGCCCATCCCGCCGTTCCGGCGGAACACATTTCCGGCGTGCGCATCGCCATGGACCAGAAACTGCGGGCGCCGCGCGTCGCGCGCAGCCAGGGACTTCAAGGCCGCCACCAGCCGCGTCGCATCTCGAACCTGGCTTGGAAGACCATCGCCGCGCGGGCCGTCGAGCAGTTCCTGCAGGGTTTCCGGCGTGATGTACGTCATTTCCGCCAGTTGGGAGAGGCGTGGGCGAATCCAGTCGAACTGCGCCAGCACATCGCTGCGCGCATGAAGTCGCGCGATCTGGCCAAGGCTGAGCACGGCATCGTCCGGCGTGAAGCTTTCCAATGCGGAACAGAACACTGCACCCTGACCGATCAGGTCGCGCATCACCGTTACCGCCTGCTGGCGCTCCCGGTCGATCACCGTGGCGATACATTCGGGCACGGTGCAATCCACCAAGGGCGCGATTCTGCCGTAGAAGTCCGATTCCAGAACGCAGGTCGGCCCTCCCCGCGCGGTCGCCTCGTCCACGTCGAGCAAGCCCTTCAGACAATAGGCGCCGCGTTCGCCATCCTCAAATTCCACGGCGAAGCGAACCTTCGTGGCCACCGTGCGAATCACCTCCACGGTTTCGACGCCCTTCACTCGGCGGGCCAGCACGATCGTCAGCCACGCCGGATCCTGCGCCTCGATAAGCGTCTTTGGTACTTCCGTGGCGGCAAGGCGCGGAACTTCGCGCGTGAGAACTTCCGACATGTCGCATTCTCCCATGCCGGGCGAGTCCGGCTTGTCCAATTCTCTATTTCGTTACATAATTCGCAATAGAGAATTTATGGCGGGCCGTAAAATTGATGCCGCCGACGGGAGAGATGCACAGATGGGCAAGCCACTGGAAGGCATAAAGGTCGTGGAAGTGGCGATGTGGGCGTTCGTGCCCGCTTGCGGCGGCATGTTGGCGGACCTCGGCGCGGAAGTGATCAAGATCGAGCCGCCCAGCGGCGATCCGCTGCGCGGCTTGCAGATTGGCGGGCTGGGACAGAGCGCCATCGACTACTCCTGGGAAAGCTACAATCGCGGTAAGCGCTCGGTGACGCTCGACCTGAAGCAACCGGCCGGCCGCGCCGTGCTTGACCGATTGCTGGAGGACGCCGACGTCTTCCTCACCAATCTTCTGCCGCCCGCACGGCGGACCATGCGGATCGATGCCGCAACCCTGCGCGAGGCCTTTCCGCGTCTGATCTACGCCAGCGGCAGCGCTCTCGGCCCCAATGGGCCGGAAAGCGACAAGGGCGGATATGACGCGATCACCTTCTGGGCGCGCGGTGGCCTGGCCTCCTCTCTGACCGAAGAAGGCGCGCTTCATCCGGTGGGTCCGCCCGGCCCCGCTTTCGGAGATACCCTTTCTGGCGCCATGCTCGCGGGCGGCATCTGCGCCGCCATCGCCCGCCGCGCACTGACTGGCGAGGCCGGCGAGGTGGACGTGTCGCTGCTAGGCGCGGCCATGTGGTCGCAGCAGCGGCTGATCTGCCAGGCGACTGCCGACGGTGTCCGGAAATTTCCCCGTCCCGATCCACGGCTTCCCAACAACGTACTGGTCGCCAACTACCGGACGGCGGACGGCAGGTTCGTCGCGCTCTGCATGTTGCAGGCGGATCGCTACTGGGCCCGGTTCTGCGAAGTGGCGGGGCGGCCGGACCTCGCGGCCGACCCCCGCTTCGCGAACAGCGCGGCACGGCGCGAGAACTTGGCCGCCTGTCATGAAGCCGTGACCGAACTCTTCGCCTCCAGGACGCTGGCAGAGTGGCGGGACATCCTTTCCCGTCAGGACGGGCAATGGGACGTGGTACAGGACGTGGGCGAGATCGCGCAGGACGTTCAGGTTCGCGCCAACGGCTATCTCAAGCAAGTTCCGGCAGGCGGCGACACCACGCTACCGATGGTATCGGTGCCCATGCTTTTCGACGGCGCCGCGCTGCCATCCAGCCGTTCGCCGGAACTCGGGGCCGACAGCGACGCCGTGCTCTCCGCGCTGGGCTACAGCGAGGATGAGATCATCGATCTCAAGGTCCAGGGCGTGGTGTTCTGAGCATGATCCGCAAGCTTCCCCGACTGGAACCGGACAGCGCGTTCTTCTGGACGTCCGGCGCCGATGGCATCCTGCGGATCCAGCGCTGCGCGGATTGCCGGCGATGGCAGCACCCGCCCCTTCCCCGCTGCGCCGGGTGTGGCAGCGAAGCGGTTTCCCCGCAGCCGGTCTCCGGCAACGGCCGGATCGCCAGCTACACCGTCAATCGCGAGGCATGGCTGCCCGACATGGCCGTGCCTTTCGTATTCGCCGTGGTCGAGCTGGAGGAGCAGCCGCAACTCTACGTGTTCACGAACCTCCTGGCGCAGGTCGAGGAAGCACGAGTGGGGCTGCCGGTATCCGTCACGTTCGAGCAGCACGACGACCTTTGGCTGCCGCTTTTCCAACCGGACCCGTCATGACCCAGTTTCCCGAAAAGCTGGTTTGCGTAACCGGCATTGCGCAATCCGAAGTAGCCCGCCCGTCGCAGCGCAGCGCCCTGCAACTCACCGCCGACGCCTGCCTGACCGCCATCGCGGACGCCGGTCTGGCAGTGTCGGATGTCGACGGGATCGCCACTTATCCCGGCAAGTCGTCGGAAGGCGGCGGCATTGCCCCGGTCAGCCCTTCCGAAGCGGCGGAGGTGCTGGGGATCGATCCCCGCTGGATTCTCGCTTCGTCCGAAGGCTTCAGCCACATGGCGCCGATCTTCAACGCGGTGACCGCGATCGCCTGCGGCATGGCGCGCCATGTCGTGGTGTTCCGCACGGTTGCGCAGGCCAGCGCGCGCCGGCAAGCTCGCACCTCTACGCTGATGTCCGGCGGGCGCGACCGGGTGGACGGCAACAACGCCTGGACGGTGCCGTTCGGGGCACTCTCGCCGGTCAATACTTTCGCGCTCTACGCGCAGGCCTACTTCGATCGATACGAGGCCACGGCGGAGCAACTCGGCGCCATAGCCGTCACCAGCCGGGCCAACGCCGCGCTCAACCCTGCGGCGATCTATCGCGAGCCGATCACGCTCGAAGACTATCTGGCCTCGCGGGTGATATCATCGCCATTGCGCCTCTACGATTGCGACGCCCATGTCGATGGAGCCACGGCGCTGGTCCTGTCCCACCGCGACGCCGCGAAGGACTTGCGCAATCCGCCGCTTCACATCGAAGCGATGGGCATGGCCGTCGGAGGGCTTTGGACCGGCCGGCACGAAGGCGATTTCACCAGTCTGCCCGCAGCCCGGCGCGCTGGCGATATGCTCTGGTCGCGCACCGACATGACTCCCGGCGGGATCGATTGCGCGCAGATTTATGACGGGTTCTCGATCTTCGTCTGGCTCTGGATGGAAGCGCTGGGGCTAGTCCCCCCGGGCGAAGCCTGCCGCTTCACCGAAGGCGGCAGCCGCATCGGTCTGGATGGAGAGCTGCCCCTGAATACGGGCGGCGGCCAGCTCTCCGCCGGACGGCTCCATGGCTACGGGCATATTCACGAGGCCTGCATCCAGCTCTGGCGGCGCGGTGAGGGCAGGCAGGTCGCGGACGCAAGCACCGCCATCGTCTCCAATGGCGGCTACGGATACGGCGCGATGCTGCTGAGACGGGACTGAGCGACGCCGCGACACTTGACTCAAAAGTTCGTTATATCGATAATTGGTTCACAATAACGAATATATGAGAGGAGTCGGAAGTTGAGCGAAGCCGATCCGGCCGTTCGGGCCAATATCGCAACGCCTTGGCCCTATGGACCGATCTTCGATGCGGACGCGCATATCGATCCCCCGCACGACATGTGGAAGGAGTACCTGCCCGCCCATTTGCGCGAGCGAGCGCCCTTCATCGAACATGCCGAGGACGGCGATTACATCTGCTTCGAAGGCAATCGCCGGCCGTTCATGATGATCAACAACCAGGCCGGTCGCGAGGGCAAGAACTTCAAGATGAAGGGCCGCCTGGCCGACCAGCGCAAGGTCTGGGAACCGGCGACCCGCCTGGCCGACATGGATGCGGACGGCATGGACGCGGCGCTGCTGTTCGGTGGCGGACCGCTGGGCTCGCTCGACAACGAACTCTATATCGCCAGCTACGAAGCCTATCAGAACTGGGTGATGGACTTCTGCTCGGCGGCGCCGGACCGGCTCTACCCGGTCGGTTACGTGCCGATGCGCGATGTCGATGAAACGGTCGAACATGTCCGCCGCCTGGCAAGCAAGGGCTTTCGCGCCATCAACCTGCCGGCCTTTCCCCAGAACCCGGACGCCTGGAGCACCAGTTCCGGCGTGGCCGCGCTCAAGCCGGGGCAAGTCTCGGCGCTCACGGGCGATCCCAAGGGGAGCCTGCAATATTATCAGCCCGAGTTCGACCGGCTCTGGGCCGCGATCTGCGACCATGATCTGGTCGTCACCTTCCACCTCGGTGCGCGCGTGCCGCGTTTCGGGGAAAAGCAGTTCTTCCTGCCCGACATGCCGATGAGTAAGCTGGCCATGGCCGAACCGCTGGGAATCCTGATCTACAACGGCGTCTTCGACCGCTTTCCCACGCTACGCATCGGCTCGATGGAAAGCGGTGTGGGCTGGTTCGCGTGGTATGCCGAATACAACGACCGCACCTGGGAAAAACAACGCTACTGGACCGAGTCCCCGCTGAAGAACCCGCCAAGCTGGTACATGGACCGCAACATCTACGGTTCCTTCATCCAGGATCGCGCAGGGATCCTGAGCCGTGACCTACCCGGCGGTCGCAATATCATGTGGTCGTCGGACTATCCGCATTCGGAGACGACCTTCCCGCGATCGCGCGACGTCATCCTGCGCGACTTCGAGGGCGTGCCGGAAGCCGACGTGAGGGCGATCATCCATGACAATTGCCGCCGGATGCTCGGCCTGACCTGAGTTGCCTCTAATGGCGAGCCCGGATGCGCCGGGCTCGCCACCACGATCGCTTCAAGCCACCTTCAATCGCCGTGCCATGGCCGCATCATCCATCCTCGGCGTTCCGCGCAAGTGCGCGAGGCGGACGCCGGTGCAGGTCATCTTGAGATGGGCGAAATCTTCGTACCATTCGAGGTCGGCGGAGGACTTTCCGGTCAATTCCTCCCACAAGGCCACCGTTTCCTCGCGATTGCCCATGCCCTCCAGCGGCGCACCGTAGGTGGCGCGCGGGCCGTGCATCGTTTCCGCGATCACGCAGAACCAGGCGAGATCGTGCAGCGCGCCGCCCAGCGAAGGCTGTTCCCAGTCCATGACGGCAACGACGTCGAAGGCATCGTCGAACATCATGTTGCCAATCCGCGAATCACCCCAGACGAGGCCCTCGGGCTGGTTTTCCGGCCATGAAGCGCGCAGCCGCTCCAGCGCGGCGTTCAGCACCGGCAAAGGTTCGACCTCCTGCAACCAGCGCGCGAACCCGGTGAACTTGACCCATTCCTGTTCCAGCCCGTGCTCGCCAGCCGGTCCGGCGAGAAAGTCCAGCCCCTCCAGCGGCACGCGCTGTATCGCCGCCAGTTGCTGCACCGCATTTCGCCAGAGCACCCGGCGCTGCGCCGGAGCGGCGTCCTTCAGCCAGCCTTCGCGGGCATAAGGCGGAATGGATACGGGCACGCGGCCGACCTTCCGTTCCATCACGAAGAAGGGACTGCCGAGCACATTTGCGTCTTCCTCGAACCAGAGCGGACGAGCCACGCGGACGGCTTCATCGTCAGGACTTGCGTCGCCGCGTTCCGCGAGCACCTTCATGATGCGATACTGCTGCTCGAACAGGTCGTCGGGATAGACGGTGAAGCCCTGCGGCTTGATGCGAAGGACGCAGCCCTTTCGCCGAGGGACGTTCCCCTCCCTCCAAAGCGCCTCGAACAGGATCGTTTCATGGCTCTGCCCCGCGCCGCGCGGATAGGAGAGGTCGCGGATCTCCAATCCCTCGGCTTCCGGCAGGCGCCTCGCCAACCAGCCTTCGAGCACACCAGCCGTCTCTCCCAGGTCACGGGTTTCCGGCGCGACGATCACGTCCGACATAAACACTCTCCCATTCGCGTTATTCTAAATAGCGAATTTATTTTCGCTTATTTGATAAGTCCGCGAAGGGTTGCGGGTCAAGCCTCGCTGCCCGTGTTTGAGATAAAGTTGCCGATGCGCAGGCACCGCCGCATGCCGCTTTCGGAGACCTGCTCCAGGCTTGAAAGCGAACCCGGCTCAGGCTTCCGTGGGTTGGCCGATCAGGAAGCGCGAAATCCTCGCGCAAGCCTCTGCCAGCGCCTCTCCGGCTTCGCGCGCCTCCGCACCGCTTACCACGCCGTTGAACCCCGCCATGACCAGCGAGATCGAAACACGATCCCGCGCATCATAGATCGGCGCCATGATCGCCAGCAGGGGATACGAGTTGCCGGGGGCGAGATCGGTTTGCGGCACTACCGGAGGATCGTCGAGGCCGGAAGTCGAAGACACCTCGCCGGAAGTGCTTTCAGGTCGGCGTACCAGCGCGATGAAGCCGTTTTCGCGCACGAATGCCATTCCCCCATGCAGTTGTTGAAGCTGCTCGGCGCTGGGCGAGGGATTTATGCGGACCTGGGCGGCATCCGCCTCGCGAGGGTTGCGGGCGAAGAACGATGTCGCCTGCACCCAGCGCAGCGGCATGCGCGTGCCGAGGGGAACCGGGTAGCCCACGTGGCGGGCCGAAGTGGCTCGCTCCCGCAAGTGGATCGTGTCGCCTTCGAGGAAATAGGCCCCGCAGACCACGTCGAAATCGTCCGCCAGCTTGCGCATCTCCGGCTGCGCCACCTGGAGCGGAGAGAAATGTTCCGCCGCCGTGCGCCCGATAGCCGCCAGGGCAGGCCCGAGGACGTAAGTCTTGTCGCCGGTGCGATAGAGATAGCCCACGTCCACCAGGCCGGTCAGCAGAGCATGGCACGTGGCCCGGCTCAGCTTCAATGCCCGCACCAGATCCGTCAGCGCGAAAGACTGACGCGGGTGGTCGGCGATGAAATTGAGAATGGCGGCCATGCGGGCGACGCCGGGAGAGGAACGCGACATGGGCACTTTCGCTATTTCGAATTGCCTGTCGGGTTAAGGCCTTGGCCGCGCGTTCGTCAATGGGGTGCTGGCGTCAATGGGAACCTGGAGATCCTAATCGCTGCCGCAAGGTTGCGCTTCCAGGCGCTCCGCCACGATCCGCGCGATCTCTCGGCGGGCGACCTTGTTGGAATGGAGGAGCGGCACCTCATCGCGATCGAGCTGCACCCAGGCGCGTGGCACTTTGTAGCCGGAAAGGCTGCGCTTCATCCGCGCTTCGATGGCCGTGAGGTCGAGCGTTGCCCCCTCCCGCGGAACCAGCGCCGCCACCAGCAGCGCTCCGCGTTCCCGGTCCGGCAGGCCGACCACATAGGCACTGTGGACATCGGGCAGGGACTGCAATTCCATCTCCACCTCGGCAGGGGAAACGTTCGATCCCGAGACCTTGATCATGTCCCCACCGCGCCCCACGAAATGGATGCGACGGCCATCGGCCCGATCCTCGACCAGGCAAAGGTCGCCGGTGCGCAAGTATCCGTCGGGCGTGTAATGCTCGGCGCGGTCGATCTTGTGGAGCGCCGGGGCGACCGCGCCGCCGCGAACCTGCATTTCGCCGGTCTCGCCGTCGCCCGCCGGCCGCCCCTCCTCGTCCGCGATGCGAATGTCGTAGCCGGGCGCGAAATGATCCATCGGCGCGCAGACCGGGCGTCCGGCCACGCGGAATTCGTCTCCCCAACCGTATGGCCCCAGCGTCTCGCTCATGCCCAGGCCCCACCACGGCGGCGGCCCCTTGATGCGTTCGAGGTCTTCCTCGGCAAGGACGGAGCCCATGGCGAAGCGGCTGTTGCTGAGCGTGCGCTCGGCACAGACCGTGACGGCCCCGCGCTGCCAGTTCGGCAATAGCGACAGCATCAGGCCGCCGACCCAGAACATCGGCAGCACGGCCGCCCGCTCTTCGCCCTTCGTGACGCCGATCATCTCGCCCAGCCATCGGCTGCGCGCCATGACCGCGCCGTGGAGATGGCGCACGCCCTTCGGCAGCGCCATGGATCCGGATGTGTAGATCTCGATCATCTGGTCGGTGGGATGAACTTCGGATTCGACCTCCCGCAGGAGGTCGTCCGTCACGTCCGATCCGCCGTCCGCAAGCCAGGAGACGGGGGCCACGCCCGGCGGAAGATCGTCTCCATCGGAAACTATCCAACGCAAGTAGGGCGCGCGCGGCATGCGAAGATCGCCGCAAGTCTGAGCGGCCAGTTCAGGCAAGGCCTCGACCAGCCGCGCGACCAAATCCTTGCCCAGCATTTCGCGCTGGACGATCAGCCCCTGCACATCGCTCTGCCGCAACACGCGCACGAGTTCGTTGGCGCGAATCATCGTGCTGATCGGCACCGCCACCGCACCGATGCGCGCAATGGCAGCCAGCGCCGTCGCGAACCCCGGTCCGTTGCCGAAGATGAAGCCCACGCGCGTGCCCTTGCCCACGCCGCGCGCCAGCATACCCCGCGCCCATTCTCCCGAGCGCCGGTCAAGATCGGCAAAGCTGGCGCTTTCCCCGTCAACGCCGCCGTCAGACCTGATCGCTTCGGCTTCGCCATGGATAGCGGTCGCCAGCCGGATCAGCTCAGGGAAAGTGCGCGCGTCGTGCGGCGATCGGCTGCCTGTTGCGGTGCTCAATGCAGTAATCCTCTCGCAGGTCTATTGCCTTCTGGCTGATCCTGCTGGCCAAGCGCAGCGATCGCAAGCACGAGGCATAGGCCATCGCCAGAGCGGATTTGTCATATTTGCGAATTACCATTCGTAATAGCGAATTTTAGCTTTCCGCGAAAGTATAGGGCTGCGCGCCCCGCCGATAATCGTCGGCCAGTACGTCCCGGCCGATCGGGGGAACCGATCGCGCCGCGCAATCGGCACGCTGGCACAGGCGGCAAGTAACGCCGATGGGCGTGAACCGCTGCTCTCCCGCGTCCGCATAGACCAGCCTCCCCGCCTCGTCGGCTGCGCAGGCGAGCGCAACCGCCCGCGTAACCTTGAGCCGTCCCTGCCGCCCCTCACCCGACGTCACGCTGCGTGCGATCGAGAAGAAGCGCTGCCCGTCAGGCAGTTCCAGCCACTGGGTGCGGATTTCGCCGGGCCAACGGAACACCTGATGAACCGACCACAAGGGACAGCCGCCGCCATGTGCAGCGAAAGGAAAGCCGGCGCCGTCCAGCCGCTTGGAGACATTCCCAGCTTCGTCCAAGCGCAGGAAGAAGAACGGTAGCCGCTCCTCCCCCGGCCGATGGAGAGTAGTGAGGCGATGGGCGACCTGCTCGAAACTGGTGCCGAACAGTCCGCAGAGCGCCTCGATATCGTAGCGCCGCGCTTCGGATGCGCGGGCGAATTTGCCATAAGGCATCAGGATCGCCGCCGCCGCATAGCCCGCCAGCGCTCTTCGCACGAGCGTTCCCGTCGTCGTCTGCGCGAAGGCCGCTGCACGTACCACCGCTACGATATCGCTGCGCATCGCGGTGTGGGCGATGTGGGTCGCGATCTGGAAGGCCCGGCTCGACGGCCCCAGCGTGTCGTCGATCAGCAGCTGCTGGTTATGCCGGTCGAACCGCCGCAGCGAGTCGACCATGACGTCTGGCGGCAGGAAACGCACCCGCACGCCCTTGGCCGCCAGCCATGCAGTGGCGCCGCCCGCCTGCTCGATCTCGGCGGACAGTTCCTCAGCGCGCAGATCGATCGCATGGAAATAGTTGCGTGACTGGCCGAGGAACCGCTGCGCCTCCCGAACCGGCTCGTTCTCTTCGGCGACCGGGCCGGAAGCGCGTTGCTCCGCCAGCGCCTGCGCCTCGCGCGTATAGGCACCGTGAAGCCGCAGCAGCGCTTCCGAAATGCCCGGAAAGCTCATTGCCAGATCGGCGATTTCCAGGGACGGCAAGTCGATGTCGGCAAACAGGGGATCGCGCAGCACGTCCCCCACGCGGCGGGAATAGTCCTCGCCATCGTCACCGGCGATATCGGCCATGTCGAGCCGGTAGGTTCGCACCAGCCGCACCAGCATGTCCGCCGTCACCGGCCGCTGGTTGCGTTCCAGCAGCGCAACGTAGCTGGGCGAAATCTCCAGATCCTCCGCCATGGCTTGCTGGGTAAGACCCAGCTCCCGCCGGAGCCGGCGCAATCTGGGGCCAAGATAGAGCGGGCGGTTCTCTGCCAAGTCATCCTCCGTCGGGCCTTTGCAAGGGCTTGTCAGTACCACACAACTTTACAAAGAACATTTGTAAAGTTTGACAACCGGACTTCGCGGGCCATTCCGCACCGCCTCGTCGGGGGTTAGCTGAACGTCATAGCCCAACCACATTCTCAGACGGGGACTTTCGGCAGTGACCTACCAGACCAAGATCATCGAAGCCGGCCAGACGATCGGCACCGAGCCCAACTGGAACGGCATCCAGGCCGAATCGGTCGCGCGCATGCGCTTGCAGAACCGCTTCCGCACCGGCCTCGACATCGCCCGCCATACCGCTCGCATCATGCGCGAGGACATGGCCGCCTATGACCGCGACCCCGCCAACTACACCCAGTCGCTGGGCTGCTGGCACGGGTTCATCGGCCAGCAGAAGATGATCTCCATCAAAAAGCACTTCGGCACGACCAAGGGCCGCTACCTCTATCTTTCGGGCTGGATGGTCGCGGCGCTGCGCAGCGAGTTCGGCCCCCTGCCCGACCAGTCGATGCATGAGAAGACCTCGGTCCCCGCCCTGGTAGAGGAGCTCTACACATTCCTGCGCCAGGCCGACGCCCGCGAACTCGGGATGCTGTTCCGCGATCTGGACAAGGCGCGCGAGGCCGGTGACGAGGTCGAAGCCAAGCGCCTCGAACACGCCATAGATAACCACGAGACGCATGTCGTGCCGATCGTCGCCGATATCG
The DNA here is from genome assembly GCF_044987305.1 of Novosphingobium sp. ZW T3_23. Taxonomy (NCBI): domain Bacteria; kingdom Pseudomonadati; phylum Pseudomonadota; class Alphaproteobacteria; order Sphingomonadales; family Sphingomonadaceae; genus Novosphingobium; species Novosphingobium sp. ZW T3_23. The sequence goes on along the minus strand of NZ_JBJDRF010000013.1, from coordinate 83,050 downwards.
ACGCCGGCTTCGGCAATGCTGAGGCGACCTATCTGCTCGCCAGGAAGTTCATCGAAGCCGGCGCCTGCTGCATCCAGATCGAGAACCAGGTCTCGGACGAGAAGCAGTGCGGCCATCAGGACGGCAAGGTCACCGTCCCGCACGAGGACTTCATCGCGAAGATCCGCGCCGTTCGCTATGCCTTCATGGAACTGGGCGTCGACGAGGGCCTGATCGTGGCGCGCACCGACTCGCTGGGCGCGGGGCTGACCAAGCAGATCGCCTTCACCCGCGAGCCGGGCGACATCGGCGACCGCTACAACGGCTTCCTTGACTGCGAGGAGATCGCAGCGGGCGAAGTCGGCCACGGCGAAGTGCTGATCACCCGCGACGGCAAGCTGATGCGCCCGAAGCGGTTGCCTTCGAACCTCTACCAGTTCCGCAGCGGAACCGGCGAGGACCGCTGCGTGCTCGATTGCATCCATGCGCTGGAGAACGGCGCGGACCTGTTGTGGATCGAAACCGAGAAGCCGCACATCGGCCAGATCGGCGGAATGGTCAGCCGCATCCGCGAGGTGATCCCGAACGCGAAGCTGGTCTACAACAACTCGCCCAGCTTCAACTGGACGCTGAACTTCCGCCAGCAGGTCTACGATGCCTGGGCCTCTGAAGGCCGCGACGTGACGGCCTATGATCGGGCGAGGCTGATGAGCGTGGACTACGACGGCACCGAACTCGGCACGGAAGCCGACGAGCGTATCCGCACTTTCCAGAGGGACGCGGCGCGCGAGGCGGGGATCTTCCACCACCTCATCACCCTGCCGACCTACCACACGGCCGCCTTGTCGACGGACAATCTGGCGAAGGAATACTTCGGAGAGGCGGGCATGCTCGGCTACGTCAAGGGCGTGCAGCGCCAGGAAATCCGCCAGGGCATCGCCTGCGTGAAGCACCAGAACATGGCCGGATCCGACATCGGCGATGACCACAAGGAATACTTCGCCGGCGAGGCCGCCCTGAAGGCCGGCGGCACGCACAACACGATGAATCAATTCGCTGCCTGAGGCAGCGGGGGAATCAGTTCGCTGCCTGAGGCAGCGGGAAAACGAACTTCGAAGGTCACCGGAGCGGACCGGGGCCGCCAAGCAAGGAAAGGAAGGTACTATGACCACTATGACCGCCGAACCGGCCCGCGCCCGCGCGGTGCTTTCGAACCAGGACTTCAAGCTGCTTCAGGAAGCCGTGCTCTATTACATGCGCGCGCATGAGGACGACCCGATCAGTTCGACCTACTCGAACCTTTATCATCGTCTCGGAAGCGCCACCCGGCGCTGACAACTTCGGAACGTCGGCAGGATAAGGCCGGCGGCCGGAACAAACCGGCCTGAAAGCGCCGGATAACCTTTCAAGCGTTTTCCTGGGGAGGAAGACCCGGCCCGTCGCACCCTGTTGCGGCGGGCCTTTCTTCTTGGTTAATTTCCCCGATCCCGGCGCTGAGACTGCCCTTCTCCAACTCCCAACATTCCGTTGAAAGAAAAATTAACATCCTGTGTTATAAGCGAAACCAGGGTTGGGCCCGTCAGCTTGGTTATGGATAGTGCAGGAAGACTACGGACCCTCGGAAGGCGAAACGTCGCCTGAAACGCTTGACGCCGCGCTTGCGGCCGCTTCCCGCGCGGAAAAACGCCTGCGCGAGGCCATTGACGTGCTTCCGCAGGGCATCGTCTTCCTCGACGACGAGGGGCGCTACATCCTCTGGAACCGCAAGTACGAAGAGATATACAGCCGATCCGCCGACCTGCTTGAGCCTGGCGCCCGCCTTGCCGACACCCTGCGCGTCGGCCTGGAGCGGGGCGACTATCCCGAAGCCGAGGGGCGCGAGGAGGAATGGCTCGAAGACCGGCTCCGGCTGATGCAGGAACCCGCTTCCCGGCACGAACAGCGCCTGTCCAACGGTCGCTGCATCCTCATCGAGGAACGCCGGACCGATGACGGCGGATCAATCGGCCTGCGCGTGGACATCACCGATCTCAAGCAAAAGGAAGAGAGCTTCCGGCTGCTGTTCGACCGCAACCCGCTCGCGCTGCTCATTCACGATCCGCAAACCGGCGGGATCCTCAGCGCCAATGCCTCGGCCTGCCGCCTGTTCGGCTATTCGGCGCATGAAATGGAAGGATTGAGCGCCCGCCGCCTGTTCGGTCCGGACGCCTGGCCTTCGGCGGCACCGATGCTGGCAGGCGACGCCCCGGCATGCTCGGCGCACTGGCGCATGCTGCGGCGCGACGGCGACCTGGTGGAAGCCCACGTATCCACGCAGAACTCCGTGCTCGAAGGCAGGCAGGTCACGATCGCCTCCATATTCGACATCACCGAACGTCGGCGGATCGAACGGCGCATGGAACACATGGCCCGGCATGACGACCTGACCGGCCTTGCCAATCGCTCGCACTGCCGCAAAATGCTGCGCGAGATGCTGGAGCACGTCTCCCCGGCGGATACGGTGACGCTGGTCCTCATCGATCTCGATCACTTCAAGACCGTGAACGATACTTACGGCCATCATCTTGGCGACGCCCTGCTGACCGATGCCGCACGGCGGATGCGCGAGCTGATACCGCCCGCCGCCCAGCTCTGCCGCATCGGCGGCGACGAATTCGCGATCATCTTCCGCAAGTCCAGCCTCACACAGGCCGAGCTGATCGGAAAGGCCATCATCGCCACCCTTTCGGAGCCGTTCCACGTCCACGGCAATACGCTGCACATCGGCGCCACCGTGGGCATGGCCGCCGCCCCCTTCGACAGCAGCGATCACGAAACCCTGATGCGCTACGCCGACCTTGCGCTCTATGCCGCCAAGGCCGAGCGGCGCGGCACCTGTCGAGCCTTCGAGCCGGCCATGGACGAAGCGGCCCAGGCGAAGAGCCGCCTCGAAAACGATCTGCGCAAGGCGGTTCGCGACGGCGAACTGGAAGTCCACTACCAGCCGCTGCTCAATCTCGAAACCGGTGCGGTGGAATGCTGCGAGGCCCTGCTGCGCTGGAATCACCCCGAACGCGGGCAGGTCTCGCCCGAGATTTTCGTCCCCATCGCCGAGGAACTGGGCCTGATCGACAAGCTCGGCCGATTCGTCCTGCAAGTTGCCTGCCGCGAGGCCGCGGGCTGGCCGGAAGCGGTTCGTGTTTCGGTGAACGTCTCACCCGTCCAGTTCCGCAACGGCAACCTGCTTGCCGCCGTGATAAACGCCCTGTCCAGTTCCGGATTGAGCGCCGATCGCCTGGAACTGGAGATCACCGAAGCCGTGCTGATGGAACGCGGCCCCCGCCCCGCCGCGATCATCCGCAACTTGCGGTCTTTCGGCATCGGCATCTCGCTGGACGACTTCGGCACCGGCTATTCCTCGCTCAGCTACCTGCTCAATTATCCCTTCACCAAGATCAAGATCGACAAGTCGTTCATCCTGAACCTTCACGAGGAAGCCACTTCACGCGCAGTCATTCGCGCCGTGATCGGCCTCGGCCGCAGCCTTGGCCTGACCGTAGCGGCGGAAGGTATCGAGAGCGAGGTGGAGCGGGAATACTTGCGTTCGGAAGGCTGCACGCAAGGACAAGGCTTCCTGTTCGGCAGGCCGCAGCCGGCCTCCATGCTGGAGTTTACGGCCTAGATGGCTCGGCCAAGCCTCGAAAAAACCGAATGAATGTTTGCGCAGGCGAACTCCGGCGGGCATGAATTGCGCCGAACTGCAGGAGCTGCCCGGATGAAGAGCATCGCCACCCTGACGATGAATCCGACGATCGACGTCTCCTACGACGTCGGCAAAGTCCAGCACACGCACAAGATGCGCACCGACAACGAGCACTATGCGCCGGGCGGGGGCGGGATCAACGTGGCCCGCGTCTTCGTACGCCTGGGCGGCAATGCGCGCTCTTTCTATCTCTCTGGCGGCGCCACCGGCCCGGCGCTGGACGGGCTTGTCGACCTTCACCAGCTTGTCCGAACGCGCATCCCCATAGCCGGCTCCACCCGCGTCGCCGCCGACATTCTCGAACACGATACCGGCAAGGAATACCGCTTCACGCCCGCCGGTCCGCACGTCAGCGAAGCCGAATGGCAGGAATGCCTCGATCGCCTTGCCGAGGCGGATTGCGACGTGCTGGTCATGAGCGGCTCGCTGCCACCCGGCGTGCCGGACGATTTCTACGCCCGTGTCGCTCGCGTGATGTGCAAGCGCGGCGTGGAGATCGTGCTCGACAGTTCCGGCAAGGCGCTGGCGGCCGGTATCGCGGAAGGCGGACTGCTGCTGATCAAGCCCAGCCTCGGCGAACTCCAGGCCTATGCAGGGCGCAAGCTTGAAGACCTGACCGCAATCGGCAAGGCCGCGATGGAGATCGTCGAAGCGGGCAAGGCCAGGCTTGTCGCCGTGACCATGGGCCACGAAGGCGCGGTTCTGGCGCGGGCCGAAGGCACGGCATTCCTGCCCGCGCTCAAGATCGACGCCGCCAGCGCAGTGGGCGCCGGAGACAGCTTCGTGGCCGCAATGGTCCATGCGCTGTGCCGGGGCGACGGCGAACTCGAAGCCTTCCGTCGCGGCATGGCGGCAGGATCGGCCGCAGTGCTGCGCGCCGGCACCGACCTTGCCCGACCGGCCGACATCGAGCGCATGCTGGAGCGGATCGAACCGCTCTGACCGTCAGGCCACGATGGCCCGACGGCAGAATTCCCAGATCGCCCCTGCCAGGGCCTCTCGTCCGGCGAAATCGGGAAGACGGCCTTCTTCCTGAAGCAGCACGGTGTGCACCGTGGTAGAGACGAGGTTGTAGATCAGCCGGGCCTGGAGATGCGCTTCGGCGGCGCGAAACTCACCGGTCTTCATCCCCTCGTCGACTTGCGCCGCCATGAGGTCCAGCAGAGGCTGAAGCGCGGCCTGAAGCTCTGCAGGGCGAGACTGCGCCAGCCGCAAATGCTCCCGGCTGAGCGCTGCACTGCGCAAGTGAGCACCGCCTTGTCCGCCCTGCTCCCGCTCTTCGCCAAACTGGCCGACGACGATCCCGGACACGATCAGCCGCAGCGCCTCGGTAGGGCTGGCAACCTGGCGAGTAATGTCCCCGAACCGCATCGCCGCCGCACGCAGCGAAGAATCGAAGACCGCCAGCACGAGGTCGTCCTTCCCCTGGAACCTCTCGTAGAAGGCACGACGCGCGAGGCCCGTGCGCGCCAGAACCGCCCGGATCGTCAGGCCCTCAAGCCCCGCTTCGTCCAGCAGGTCGTAGGCGGCATCGATCAACAGACGCGTGCGATCCCGCTCGCCGTCCTGCCGGGGCTCGGGATTGTTCGAAATCTCCTGGGGGATCGGACGGGGTGTCACCATTTCCCCAGGACTAGGCGCAGATTCCCTCGCGGTCCAGTGCGCCGCATCGGATCGGCATGTGGATTGACTCCTTTCCGCGTCCCGCGCTAAACACCATGAGAACAGCGTTCTCAGAAACGCGCCGACATTGAAGGACAGGAGAGTCAGATGCCCAAGGTCACATTCGTCGATCATGAGGGCCGCGCGGTGAACGTCGAAGTCGAAACCGGCGACAACGTCATGCACGGCGCCGTCTACAACGGCGTCGAAGCCATCACCGGCGAATGCGGCGGCGGCCTCTCCTGCGCCACCTGCCACTGCTATATCGATGCCGACTGGGTGGACGCGGTGGGCGGACCCTCCTCTCAGGCAGAGGAAGAACTGCTCGAATCCGCTGCGGCGGAAGTGAAGCCGAACAGCCGCCTTTCCTGTCAGATAGAGATGACCCCGGCCCTCGACGGTCTCGTCGTCCACATGCCCGAACACCAGTTCTGAGCCGAGCGACAGGAAGACAGCCATGCCTATCGACGCCGCAAACCCCGTTCCGCCCAGCTTCCCGCGCCATGTCGGCATGGATCAGGTGCCCGACCATGTCCCGGCCGACCTTATCCGCCAGTCCGGCCTGACGGTCGGCCCGGAATTCCTGGCCGGTCCGCACGATTTCATGGCCGCGCTGCACCAAAAGCAGCCGCCGATCTATTACGACGTCAGCCCCATGGGAAACATGTGGCACCTCACCAAGCATGAGGACGCCCTGTTCGGCCTGCGCCATCCGGACATCTTCTCCAACGAGGGCGCCACGCCGTTCCCGCGCGATCCGAACGACTATTTCTACTTCATCCCGATCGAGATCGACCCGCCACACCACCGCAAGTACCGCAACATCGTGGACCCGGTGTTCAGCCCCAAGGGCGTGCTGAAGCTGGAAGAACTGATCCGCAAGCGCTCGAACGACCTGATCGACGCCATCGAAGCCAAAGTCGCGGCCGGCGAAACCTGCGAGTTCACGGAAGACTTCGGCCGTCCACTGCCGGTCTCGGTGTTCCTGGACATCATGGGCCTACCGCAGGCCATGCGCGACACGTTCGTGGAATGGGCGATGGAACTGCTTCATTCCAACGACCGCGCGATCATGGGCCAGGCCATGGCCAAGATCACCGCCTATCTGAAGGAAGCCATCGCCGAGAAGAAGGCCAACCCCGACGACGGCGTGGTCAGCCTGATCGCTCATGCCGAGCCGGACGGCGTGCCGCTTTCGGACAAGGAGATCTTCGGTTTCGTCTGCTTCCTGTTCATCGGCGGGCTCGACACCGTCTTCGCCACCCTCAACAACATCTGGCTGTGGCTGGCGCAGAACCCCGAGAAGCGGCAGGAGATCATCGACCGGCCCGAGGACATCGACCGCATCGTCGAGGAACTGCTGCGCCGCTGGTCCGTCACCTTCTCGGGCCGCGTGCTCGACAAGGATTACGAAATGCGCGGCGTGCAGATGAAGAAGGGCGACCGCGTCACCTTCATCCTGCCCGCCTGCAACTTCGACCCGGACGTCTTCCCCGATCCGATGACGGTGGACTTCGATCGTCCTCGCAAGACCATCCTGGCGTTCACGGTCGGCGTGCATAGCTGCATGGGGGGGCATCTCGCTCGCCTTGAAGTGAAGATCGCGCTGCAGGAATGGCTGAAGCGCGTGCCGCAGTTCGACCTCCAGCCGGGCACCCATGTCGAGTACCGCCCCGGTGGCGTGATCGGCCCGGAAGCGGTGCCGCTCGTCTGGTAAAAATCGATTGCAAGAAATTTCCTGCAATTCCGCTTTGAGTTCGCGGAAAATTGTTGCAGAGTGATTGGCGAAGGACCGCTTGCGGTTCTACCGGTGTTGGGAGAGAGCGCGCCGGGTAGGAAGTTTACTTTCTGTCCGGCGCGCCGAACTTCGCAGACGCAGCATTTTCTAGATTAACGGTTTTAGCGCTCCCTGTCTCTCTTCGTGAGGGACGGGGAGCGCGCCGTTTGGCGCACGCTTCCATCGTCATTTCGCAGATGCAGCATAGCCGCTCACCTCATTGCTGGTGCAACAATCCCGTCGAGATGAGGGCCAGTGATTCGCGCCGCATGAACCGCGCCATCTGTGCGCGATTGCCGCAGACGGGGCATATGCTAGGGCAGCCTTGTCCATGACGCGAGTTCCGCCGTTGCCCCTCCCTGCCCCCACGCCCTCCATCGGCCCTGCCCGCCTGCTCTGGGCAATCGCGCTGCCGGCGATGCTTACCAATGTGGCGACTGCCCTGTTCGGACTTGCCGACATGTGGGCGATCGGCCGTCTCGGCGATGCGCCCGCGCAAGGTGCTGTCGAACTCGGCGCGAAGTACATGATGGGCCTTCTCAACGTGTTCAACTTCCTGCGCACGAGCACCGTGGCGCTTACCGCGCAAGGCACCGGGCGAGGCGATCCGCAGGCGCAGGCGGAAACCCTGACCCGCGCGCTGGCCGTCGCAATGGGGATCGGGTGCGTGCTGCTTTGCCTGATGCCGCTGGCCATCCCGCTCGGGCTCGACCTGCTCGAAGCCTCGGGCCCGCTGCGCGCGAACGCACGGCATTACATCGAAATCCGCTACTGGGCCGGCCCGCTCTGGCTGGGCAATTGCGTACTGGTGGGCTGGCTGATCGGGCAGAGGCTGGTGCGTCACGTCCTGATAGTGGAAATCGCCGCCAACGCCGTTCACATCGCGCTAGACCTGTTCCTCGTGCTGGTCGCCGGATGGGGCGTCACCGGCGTGGCGACGGCCACGTTCTCTTCCGAACTGTTCAAGTTCGCGCTGCTTGCCGTCCTGGTGTTCCGGCGGCCGGAAGCGGGCGCCGCTTTCGCCCTGGCCGGCCTTCGCTCCACTTGGCGTCGCAGCGAACTTGCCCGCCTGTTTGCACTCAATCGCGACCTGTTTCTGCGAACCCTGCTGCTCACCGCCGCCCTGCTCGCCTTCGCCCGAACCGGCGCGCAGGCGGGGCCGGTGACGCTGGCCGCGAACGGCATCCTTTTCCAGCTGTTCATGCTGGCGACCTTGCTGCTGGACGGCTTCGAAAGCGCCGCGCAAGTGCTTTGCGGCGAAGCACTGGGAGCCGATGACCGCGCACGCTTTCGCGCAACCGTCCGCTCGGCGCTGTGGTGGGGCGGCATGATGGGCCTTGCGCTCACCGTGGCCTATGGACTTGGAGGCAAGGCGCTGGCCGCCGCCTTCAGCACCGACCCGCACGTCATCGCCGAAACCGCCACCTACGCGCCCTGGCTGGTGGCACTGCCGCTACTCGGCGTTTCCGCCTATGTGCTCGATGGCGTCTTCGTCGGCGCCGGATGGACGCGGGCGATGATGGGCACGATGCTCGGCGCCATGGGAATTTACGCCCTGCTGCTCTGGCTGATGCACCCATGGGGCAATCACGGGCTCTGGGCCGCCTTCACGTTGTTCTTCGTGATGCGCGCGATCGGCCAGGCGGCTGTGCTGCCCCGTCTGATGCGCCGCAGTTTCAATCCGCGCTAGGATCCAGCTTCCCATAAATCGAGCGGATCGCCCCGTTCCGCAGCGTCGATCGGCACTTCGCAGCACGTTTCGGCAGCGCCATCGATGAACCCGCAGAACCGTTCGTGCAGCGCTTCGAGGTTTATGCGCCGCATTTCGGCCTCGCTGAACCCGGCCGCAAGGATCGCCGCGAGCGCCCGCTGTTTCTGCGCGATCAGGTCTATGGCCTGAAGCTCGCGCATGTGCCGGGCCACGAAGCCCTCGTCACGGCAGAACACTTCGCCCAGCGCCTCGATCTCGGCCCCGAGTTCACCCAGAACTTCGGCCATGGCGACGAAGCGCGGTTCGAATTCAGGCTGCCCGGCCATGTGTCGTCAGACCGCCGTGGCCTCGGCGGGAGCCACCGAGGCGCTGAGCGCGGGAATATCGAGAACCATGACCATGCGATCGTCGATCGCGACAAGGCCTTCGAGGAACGGCGTCACTTCGTCCTGCCCCACGCCCGGCGGGGGCTGGAGGGTTTCCGACTGAAGCGCGACGATATCCGACACCGAGTCCACAATCAGTCCCTGCGCCTGCCCGCCGACCTGGCAGACGATGATCGCGTGGCGCGCCGTCGCCTGGGTCGGCGGCCAGCCGAGCCGGGCGGCAAGGTCGATCACCGGCAGCACGGTGCCCCGCAGGTTCACCACGCCTGCCACATAGTGCGGAACGCGTGGCATCGGGGTCACGGGAGTCCAGGCGCGGATCTCGCGGATCGCCATGATGTCGAGCGCGAAGATCTGCCCGGCCAGTTCGAAAGTGATGAGTTCACGGTGCATCGCGGTTTTCCGCCTTCAGTGGGCGACGCGGCGCACGGCCGCGACCAGTTTATCGGTGTCGAAAGGCTTGACGATCCATCCCGTCGCGCCTGCGGCACGCGCGCGCGCCTTCTTCTCGTCCGAACTCTCGGTGGTGAGCACCAGGATCGGCCGGTCCCGGTGGCGCGTGCCGCCGCGCACTTTCTCGATCAGCCCGAATCCGTCGAGCCGGGGCATGTTGATGTCGGTGATGACCACGTCCACCTCGTTCACCGCCAGCCATTCCAGCGCGGAAAGCCCGTCGTCGGCCTGGGCCACGTCGAACCCGTTCGCGGACAGCGCATGGTTGAGCAGCGCCCGCATCGAGGCGCTGTCGTCTACGGTAAGGATGCGGGTGGTTCGGGACATCGGAGGGCCTCGTTTCTCAAAACAGTTCGACTTCGCCGCGCGGCTCGGTGCGGGGGAGAATGGGGCGGAGGGAAACGGCGGCTTCGGCGTCCAGCGCATCCACGGCGGCAAGCCGACGACAGCGCACCAGTCCCGACGCGGGGCGGAAATCCAGGCGCCGCGCGGCGCTGCCGCCGAGATCCTCTCGCGCCAGTGTAATGCCCTCGCGTTGCAGGAATTCGCGGGCGAAGCGGGCATTGGCGCTGCCGATCCGTTCCATTCCGCGATGGAGATTGGCGCCTCCGTAGAGATGCGCGCGCATGTGCTGCTTGCGGCCGCCTTGCGCCAGCATGGCATTGATCAGCATCTCCATCAGATAGACGCCGTAATGCACGTCCACCTCGCCCCGTTCGGTTTCGGAAAGCGGCTTGGGGAGGAGGAAATGGTTCATGCCGCCCAGGCTCGCGACGGGATCGTGCAGGCAGGTGGCAACGCAGCTTCCCAGCACGGTTCCAAACTCGTCCACCGGCGATGCGCTCACCCGGAACTGGCCCTGAAGCACGGTTGCATGGTTGTGCCGCTCCGTGTCTGGAAGAGGTTCGAGCATCAGGCGGCCTGGTGCAAGGCATGGCGGGCGATGCGGTCGAGCGGCGCCACCACGCGCGCGGCGCCGAGGGAGATGGCGGCGCGGGGCATGCCGAAGACCGTGCAGCTGTCCTCGTCCTGCGCGATCGTGTGCGCGCCCGCCCGGCTCATGGCCAGGAGACCGCGCGCGCCATCCTGTCCCATGCCGGTGAGGAGTATGCCTACGGCCCCACCGCCCAGTTCCGCCGCCGCCGAGGCGAACAGCGCATCTACGCTCGGGATATGCCCGGAAACCGGCTCGCCCCTTCGCAACCTGGCGTGGAGCGCGCCGGTAGGCCCCGCCCGGACCGTCAGGTGACAGTCCGCCTCGGCAGCCAAGTAAACGTTGCCTGCGCGCAGCGGCATGTCCTGCCCCGCAACCTGCACTCGCGCCGGGCAGGCCTGGTCGAGCGTGCGGGCGATGGCGGGCGCGAAGCGCGGATTGACGTGCTGGACGATCAGCGTCGGTGGGCAATCCCCGGCGAAGTCGCGCAGCAGAACCTGCAACGCTTCCACCCCTCCAGTGGACGATCCGATCGCGATCAGGCGCGTGTCGCGCCGGATCGAGCGACGGCTTTCCTCCGCCAACGCGCGCAAGACCGGGCGATGGAAACGCACTTGCGCCGCTGCCCGGACCATGGCCGCCAGTTCGCCGCCGTCGTGCAGGGCAAGCCGGCCCTCGGGATCGTACTTGGCATAGCAGTCCACCGCGCCCAGCCCCAGCGCGCGGGCGGTCGCCTCGCTGCCGTCGCGCGTCATGCCGGACACCACGATCACCGGGGTCGGCCGCAGGGTCATGATCTTTTCGAGGAAATCGAGCCCGTTCATGCCCGGCATCTCGATGTCGAGCGTGACGACATCGGGATCGAGGCGCTTGATCATCTCGCGTCCCTCCACGGCATCGGAGGCCGTGCCCACGACTTCGATATCGTGCTGCTCACGCAGGCGCGCCAGCAGGATCGCGCGCATCGTCGGGGAATCGTCGATGATGAGGACGCGGATGGTCATGCCCCTCTCCGGCGATAGATCGTGGGGCCCACCAGTTCGAGCAAGTCCGAGGCCGGGCCGGTCACGCGCTCGGAATGGCCGATGTAGAGATAGCCGCCCGGAATGAGCGCCTCGGCAAAGCGATGGACCAGGCGTTCGTTGGTGGGAGCGTCGAAATATATCATCACGTTGCGGCAGAAGATCGCATCGAAACGGCCCCGGATCGGCCAGTCGCCCAGCAGGTTGAGCGTGCGGAAGCGCACGATGGAACGCGGCGGCTCCGCCAGTGCGACCTTCCCGTGCTCCTCGGCCGTCCAGAGCAGGCGCAGTTCCGACGGCACCGGCTTCAGGTCTCCAGCGGCATAGACGCCGCCCATCGCCTTGTGCAGCGCATGCGGCGCGATGTCGCTGGCAAGCACGCGCAAGTCGCGATGCGTCAGGTCGACGCCTGCCGCGCGGTCCGTGCCCAGCAGGGTCATGACGATCGACCAGGTTTCCTCGCCGCTCGAACAGCCTGCAGACCAGATGCGCACGGCGTCGCGGCGGCGCAGCTTCTCTATCAGCGCGGGCCTGACATGGTCGCGCAAGTGCTCGAAGTGATGCGCCTCGCGATAGAAGAACGTGTGGTTGGTCGTCAGCGCGGCAACCGCGCGGCCCATCTCCTCGGGATCGGCGCGCATCGCCTCGATATAGCGGCCGAACGTCACGAGGCCGGTCGCGCGCACCAGCGGCGCAAGACGGGAATAGACCAGCATAGCCTTGCCCTGCGGCAGGACGATACCCACCGCATCTTGGACGATCCGGGAAACTTCCGAGAAATCGGCGGCACCGTAGATGTCCGGGCTGACGCCGGGCACGAGTTCGGTCACGATGTCCGTGGCCATCATGCCGCGGCCTGTTCCGGGCCTGTCGGTTGCCCCTCCGGCGAAGAGAGCGTGAAGGCCACCAGTCCGTCCACGTCGAGGATCAGGGCCACCCGCCCGTCGCCCAGGATCGTCGCCCCCGCGACCCCTTCCACGGAGCGGAAGTTGGTGGCGAGGCTCTTGATCACGAACTGCCGCTGGTCCTGGATATCGTCCACCAGCAGCGCCGCCTGTCCGGCACTTTCGGTTTCGACGACCACCAGCACGCCCTTCCCCGCCGCCCCGCCATCCGCCTCTGCACTGGCTCCGCCACTGGCGTTCAGCGCCTCTCGCAAGGGAATGACGGGAATGAAGCGACCGCGCACGTTGAGCACCTGACGACGGGTACCGATTCCCTGCACTTCGTTCTCGCCGGGGCGCAGGCTCTCGACGACGTGGGAAAGCGGCACCACCAGCGTCTGGTCGCCGACATTGACGATCATGCCGTCGGAGATCGCCAGGGTGAGCGGCAGGGTGAGGATGAACTTCGTCCCCCTGCCCGGCACGCTCTCGATGGTGATGCGGCCGCCGAGATCCTTCACGTTCTGCCGCACCACGTCCATGCCGACGCCACGCCCCGAGATGTTCGAGACGACCTCGGCGGTGGAGAAGCCGGGGGCGAAGATCAGATGGTCGATCTCTTCGGCAGTCAGTTGAGCGTCGCTGCCGATGATACCCTTGTCGATGGCCTTGGCGAGCACCCTTTCGCGGTCGATGCCCGCGCCATCGTCGGCAATGGAGATGAGAATGCGACCGGATCGGTGCTCCGCCGCCAGCGTCAGCGTGCCCTCCGGGGGCTTGCCTGCCGCGATCCGGGCCTCTGCGCTCTCGATGCCATGATCCACGGCGTTGCGGATGAGATGGGTGAGCGGTTCGCCGAGCCGCTCGATCACGGTCTTGTCCAGTTCGGTGGTCTCGCCCAGCACGTCCAGCCGGACGTGCTTGCCGGTGCTGGCGGCAAGATCGCGCAAGATGCGGGGAACGCGGCTGAACACCGAGGCGATGGGCTGCGCGCGGATCGACATGGCGCTTTCCTGCATGTCGCGCGTCAGGCCTTCGAGCAAAGACAGCTCCTCGCTCGCCGTCACTCCCGCCCCTTGGAGCCGCTGCACCAGCATGGCCTGCGCGATCACCAGTTCGCCCACGAGATCGATCAGCCGGTCGAGCTTGAACAGATCGATGCGGATGGACTGGCCCGAGTTGGAACTGGGGCCGGAACTAGTCGTTGGGCCGGTCGTCGCGGTGAAAGTGCTTGCTATAGGGGCCGCAGCAACGGGCTCCGGCGGTGCGGCCGACAGGATAGCGCCGCTGGCCGGAAGCGCGCGGACAGGCGCGGATTGCACGGGAGGCATCGCTGCATCTTCGCCGATGGTCAGTGCGCAATCCTCGCCGATGAAGTCGAATATCTCGCGCACCACCTCTTCGGACAGCTCGCCGGGCATGGCGTAAGTCCAGCCGAGATAGCCCTGCTCCAGATCGAAGTGATCCAGCGGCGGCACCTCGGAAGTGTCGCAGTGCAGACACTCGCCCCCCAGCGCCGCCAGATCGCGCAGCATTAGCAGCGGCTCGCTGCCGTTGCGCATCGCGCCTGCGTGTGGCCGGACATGCACCTGCCAGGAGGGCTTCGCAGCCGGGGCCGCGGCGAAGTCGGCGGTGAGGTCGTCAAGCAACGCATCGAGATCGAGCCCGAAATCGTCGGATACGGGCGCTTCAGCCGCCTCCGTCGTCTCAGGTTTCAGCGCGATCGGCGGCGCGCCCCCCGAATCTGCCCCCAAATCCGCCATCGCCGCGTTCATCTCCGCAATCAGCCCGGCGTCGGCCGGTGGCTCGCCTTCCTCGCGCGCGGCCTCCACATGATCGGCCAAGGTATCGAGGGCACGCAGCAGCAGGTCCACAAGCCCCCGCTCGATCGGCACCAGCCCTTCCCGCACATCGGAAAGCAGGGTCTCGAAAACATGGGTATAGCCCTGGAGCGCGGCGTATCCGAAAGCGCCGGCGCCGCCCTTGATCGAATGCACCCCGCGAAACACGGCATTGACGGTGTCGGCATCCTGGGTTCCCGCCTTGCAGGCCGCCAGGCCGGCTTCGGCCGCCGCGAGCGACTCTTCGCACTCGACGAAGAAGATCTGCTGGATTTCCTCCGGGCTCACAGCACGGCATCCTCAGGAGCAACCTCCTGCCGTAACTCCGTCCCGGCGCCCTCCCCGAAAAGCTCCGTGCAAAGCCCCGTCAGCGCCGCAACGTCGCGTAGCACGGGAGAAGGCACGATAGTGGCGCCCGCGCTGCGCCGCGCCGAGACCAGCAGTTGCAGGACCGCCTGCCCCATCTGCTCCACCGCCGTGCCGTCGATCGTCATCTCGTCGCCGCCGATGGCCGCAACCATCTCGGGCCAGAGCGCCTCGGCGGCGGCGCGGTCGCAGCGGGCAGGAAGAACGAGTGTGGTCATCGCGGGAACCCCGGTCCGGGAAAGGGTGAAGCGCCCTCCTATCCGCGTCGTTGCCAACGCCGGGTTTGCCCGCCGCTCCGAAAAGTCCCTTAGAACGCAGAAGGACTTTCGTTCCGTTCCCCACGCTATCGCGCATCTCCGTCAGCCGATTTTCTCGAACGGGAAGGTTTCTCCATGCACGATGCACGCGTTCTGGTCGTCGACGATTCCGCCGCCATGCGCGCCCTGTTCTGCGACGTGCTGGAGCAGTCGAAGAACGTGCGCGTGGTGGGCACCGCCGCCAGCGCGGCCGAGGCGCGGGAACAGATCGCGCAGCTCATGCCCAATGTCGTCACGCTCGATGTGGAGATGCCCGGCATGAGCGGGATCGAGTTTCTGGAAGAGATCATGACGACCAACCCGATGCCGGTCGTCATGCTATCGGCACTGACCCAGAGCGGCACCGAAACCTCTTTGAAAGCCTTCGAACTCGGCGCGGTGGAATGCTTTCCCAAGCCGCTCAAGGCTACGCCCGAACAGTTCGCCAAGACGGTGGGCAAGCTCGGCAAGATCGTCATCGCCGCCGCCAATTCCAACGTCCGCGACCGGCCCCGGCATCGCGGCGCCAAGCCCGCCGAGGAACAGGGCGGCTATCGTGCCAGTGGAAAGATCGCTGCCTTCAGCACATCGATGGGCGGCGTCGATGCGTTGACCGCCGTGCTATCGCACTATCCCAAGGCCTGCCCGCCGACGGTGATCGTGCTCCAGACCGAGCCGGCGCTGGCCGAGATGTTCATCGCCCGCGCCGACCGGGACAGCGCCTGCAACGTCAAGGCAGCCGTCGATGGTGCAGAGCTGGTCGCAGGCATCGTCCACATCGCCTTCGATCCGGCGCGGCACGTCATAGTCGAGCCCGGCACGCCGCCGCGCATCCGCCTGGTCGAGCGCGATCCGGTGGAGGGGTTCCGCCCTTCCGCCACGCTGCTGTTCGGCTCGATCGGGCGCGGGGGGATGCCCGCCATCGGCGCGGTGCTGACCGGCATGGGCGAGGACGGCGCGAAGGGGCTTCGGCTGCTCCAGGCCGCTGGATGCCGCACTCTCGCGCAGGACCGTGCCAGCGCCACCGTACCGCAGGCCCCCGCCGCCGCCGTGGAGGCAGGCGCGGTGGATGCCGAACTCAGGCTGGAGGATCTCGCCGCGGACGTGCTGGCGAACTGCGCGCAAGACTGACACAGGAAAGCCGCCGACGCTGGAGGAGGGGATAGCGTCGGCGGCTCGCCAGGCTTCGGAGAAGGACGTCAGGCGTACCTGGGGATCAGTGTCCGCCCGAAGCCGGCTTCGCACCGCGCGGGGGACGCGGGGCGATCCAGATAGTGCAGGCCGCGATGAACAGCAGCACGGCACAAAGTGCGAAAACATGGACGGTGCCGAGCGCCGTGCCCTGCCCCGCCACGAGGTTCGCCAGGGTCTGGCGTGCCTGCTCCAACGAGAAACCGGCGCCCTGAAGCTGTTCCATGGTTCGCTGCGCGCCGTTCATCGACGCGGCCATCTCGGCCCCGTTGGCGCGGGACATGTCGTCCCAGGTGGTCGTCACCAGGGCCGTGGCCACGGCGCTCGCCAGCGTTCGTCCGAAATTGGCGATGCCTGCCGCGCCCGCCGTCTCGTCGGGGCGAACCGAGGCGAGGCTGATGGTGGTTAACGGCACCATGAACAGCGAGACGCCGATGCCCTGCACGAGTTGCGGCCAGGAGATCGTCCAGAACGTCACGTCGGTGGACCAGCTGGTGCGGAAGATCGCGCAGACGCCGATCCAGGAAATGCCGATGAACACCAGCAGTCGCGGATCGAAGCGCTGCATCAGCTTGGGCACGAACGGCGATGCCACCACCGCCAGGACGCCGGAGAAGGCCATGGCTTCGCCCGCCTGGGTGGCGGTATAGCCCATCGAGGTCTGGAGCCACTGCGGGATGATGACCACGGAGGCGAAGTAGGTACCGAAGGCGATCGTCAACGAGAAGGTCGCCGCCGAGAATCCGCGATGCCGGAAGACCTTCAGGTCTACCACCGGATGTTCCTCGGTCAGCTCCCAGATGATGAAGGCGATGAAGAAGATCACCGCGATCACCGCCAGCGCGACGATGAAGGGCGATCCGAACCAGTCGTGCTCGCGGCCGAGGTCGAGCATCATCTGGAAGGCGCCGACCCATGCGATCAGCAGGCCCAGGCCCACCACGTCGATCGGCAGCTTGCGGGTAGGCGTTTCCACGCTGCGCAGCATGGTGAACAGGCCGAAGAAGACCACGATCACGATCGGCACGTTGATGAAGAAGATCCATTCCCACGACCAGTTGTCGGAGATGTAGCCGCCGACGATGGGCCCGGCGATCGGCGCGGTGACGACGGTCATCGCCCACATCGCCATGGCGCGCGGGTGCATGTGCTTGGGGAAGATGCGCAGCAGCAGGGTTTGCGTCAGCGGCATCAGCGGACCGCCGCAGAAGCCCTGCCCCAGGCGGAACACCACCAGCAGCGGGAAAGTATGCGCGATGCCGCAAAGCGCCGAAAACAGGCCGAAGCCCACCAGCGAGAACAGGAACACGCGCAAGCTGCCGAAACGGCCGGCAAGCCAGCCCGTAAGCGGCACGCAGATCGCCTCGGCAACGGCGTAGGATGTGATGGCCCAAGTGCCGTTCGTTACCGAGACGCCGAGGCCCCCGGAAATATGCGGGATCGAGACGTTGGCGATCGTCAGGTCGAGCACGACGACGAAGTTGGCCATCGCCAGCAGGAAGCCGGCGATGAGCAGCTTCGCCCCCTTGAAGGTAACGTCGCCTGATTCCCCGTCTACGGGCGCAGCAGGTGCGCCTGCCATCAGTCGGCGTCCGTCAGTTCGATCTCGGCGTCCATCGACAGGCCGATGCGCAGCGGATGGGCCTGAAGCTCCTTGGGATCAAGCTCGATACGGACGGGCAGGCGCTGGACCACCTTGATCCAGTTGCCGGTCGCGTTCTGCGCGGGGATCAGCGAGAAGGCCGAGCCGGTGCCGCCCGCAAAGCCGATCACCTTGCCATGATAGACCACGTCGCCGCCGTAGAAGTCGGACTTCAGCGTGGCGTTCTGGCCGGGGCGGACCTTGCCGAGCTGCGTTTCCTTGAAGTTGGCGTCAACATAGAGATGACCGACCGGAACTACCGTCATCGCCACGCCGCCGGTCTGGACCTTCTGGCCGACCTGGATGGCGCGCCGGGCGATCACGCCGTCGATCGGCGCGCGGACGATGGTGCGTTCGAGGTCGAGCTTCGCCTGGTCCAGCTTGGCCTGTGCTGCGCGGATTTCCGGCGCGGTGGTGTCGCTGGTGCCCTTGGTGAGCGCCACGGCGGCGTCTTCCTGGCGGCGGGCGCTGACAGCGGCGGCCTGCATCTGGGCGAGCATGGCGCGCGCCTCGCTGGCCGAAGCCTGTGCCGAGGCAAGCTGCTGGCGCGCGGTCGTCAGTTCGTCGCCGGATACGGCGCCGCTGCCGACCAGGGCCTGGCGGCGGGCGAAGTCGGTCTTGGCCTTGGTGAGGGTCGCCTCGGCCGAGGCGACGCTGGCCTTGGCCGAGTTGATCTGCGCGTCGCTGGCGTCTGCCGAGGCACCGAGCGCCCGGTTCTGCGCGAGCGACTGGCCGTAGCGGCGCTGCGCGGCGGCAAGCTCGGCCTCGGCCTGGGCGAGCGCGATGCGCTGGTCCTTGTCCTCGATCCGGAACAGCAGCTGGCCCTTGCGGACGGGCTGGGTGTCAGTGACGAGCACTTCCACCACGCGTCCCGAGGTCAGCGGCGTGACTTGCGCATTGTCGCCGCCGACATAGGCGTTGTCGGTAGAGACCGAGCGGCTGCCGATGAAGGCGTCATAGGCAAAATAGAGCAGGCCCACGGCCGCCACGCCGACGGCCAGGCCGATCAGCAGCGGCTTGCGCTTGTTCTTGCCCAGCACGCTCCCGGAGCCCTGTGCGTTGTTGTCCTGGTCACTCATCACTCGGGAGCCTTCTTGCTGGAATTGTCTTCGTAGCCGCCGCCCAGCGCGCGCTTGAGCGCGACTTCGCTGGCGAGGGTACGGAAATGGGCATCGACGGCCGCTTGCCGCGCATCGAGCGCGGTCGTCTCGGCGCTCAGCGCGTCGAGGTAATTGCCGAGGCCGCCCTTGTAGCGTTTCATGGCGATGTCATAGGCGCGGGCCGACTTGGCCTGGGCATCTGCGGCAGCCTGTTCCTGCTCGGCCGCCGCATTGCGCGTGGCCAGCGTATCGGCCACGTCCTGAAGCGCGCCGATCACGGTGCCGTTGTAGTCCGCCACGGCCAGGTCATAGGCGCCGCGCGTGCGGGTATATTCGCCCTTGAGGCGGCCGCCCTGGAAGATCGGCAGGCTGATCGCGCCGCCCGCGTTTCCGTAAGTGGAGCCGCTCTTGAACAAGTTCGAAAGTCCGAGAGACTGGAGGCCGAACAACCCGCTGATCGAGATATCGGGCAGGAAGGCGGCCTTGGCGGCATCGATCCGCTTGCCCGCACCTTCGGCGCGCAGACGCGCGGCAACGATGTCCGGACGACGACCGACAAGACCGATTCCGGCGTCTCCGGGAACCGCCGTCACCGGCAACCCGTCGATCGAGGTAGGCGTGATGGCCAGGCCGCGATCGGGGCCCGCGCCAAGCAGCGCTGCAATCGCATGGCGGCGCAGCAAAATCTGCTCGTTGTTGGCGGAAAGCGCCGCGCGCGCCGAGGCGGCCAGCGATTCCGACTGACGCAACGGCAGTTCGCTATCGAGCCCCTGCTGGTTGCGCTGGTCGCTGAGCGTGACCATCGCCTCGCGCGCCTTCAAAGCTTCCTTCAGCGCCTCTCCGCGCGCCACCAGGCGGGCGAGATCGAAGTAGGAGGAGACGACGTTCGAGGAGATCATCAGCTCGGCCTGGCGGGCATCGGCCTCGGCCGCGTACTGCTCGGACGTCGCCGCGGCGAGCATCTTGCGGTTCTTGCCCCAGATATCGAGGTCGAAATCGCCAGACAGCGCGAGATCGCCCCTGCTCTTCCATCCCTTGGGCACGAATGCAGCCGGAATGCCGTTGTTGTAGCTCTGCTTCGCTCCACCGGCGGAGCCCTGCCCGTTGAGGCTCGGCAAAGTCGCCGCTCCGGCCACGAGCGCCGCGCCGCGCGCTTGCAGGATACGGGCCTGCGCCTCGGCCACGTCGGGGGAATTGGCCAACGCCTCGGCCACCAAGGCATCGAGCTGGGCATCGCCGTAGGCGGTCCACCACTGCTGCTGCGGCCATGCGGCATCGCCGGTGGCCATCAGCGACTGGCTGCTGTCCAGGATTGCGGGGGCCCGCATCTGCGGCTTCGGCCCAAGGTCGGGCACAGCGCAGGCGGACAGCGAAAGGCCTACGGCGAGCATGGAGGCTGCCGCGACTCGGGTGATAGTGATCGTACTCATCGGTACAGTTTTAATCGGAGTCCGGGTTGCGCCTGTCAATGGAAAAGTGTACCAGCCAGTACCACTATGACAGAAAATATGGGCAAGAGAGAACTCAACAAGGCGCGCAAGAGAGCCGCTATCGTGGACGTAGCCACGCGTTCCTTCTTCGAACGCGGCTATGCCGCCACCACGATGTCTTCCATCGCCGACGAACTCGGCGGCTCCAAGGCGACGCTCTGGGCACATTTCGGCTCCAAGGAAGAGTTGTTCGCCGCCGTGGTCGACAACAAGGTGGACTCATTTTCGCAGGACGTGAACGAAGTTCTGACCGGGCAAACCTTTTCGTTTCCGGCGCTGCGCCGCGCGTGCCTTCGCTTCATCGACTGCTTGCTGCGCGAAAACTCGGTGCAGCTGTTTCGCCTCGTGGTGAGCGAGGGGGAGCGGTTTCCAGAGATCAACGAAATGTTCTACGAGCGCGGCCCCTGGCGTTTCCGGCGCTGCGTAACGGAGTTCTACGCCACCCGGTTCACCCAGGAAGAAGCCGAGCGGCTGACGCAAGTGACGGTGGCGGCCATGGTCGGCTATCGCTCGGACATTCTCATGCAGCCCCGCCGTCCCAGCCTGAAAGAGCGTGAGGCTTTCGTCGACAACCTGATCGGCCTGATCGATTGGCCACGAGGTACCTGCCCCCGCGCGGCATGAATGGTAAGGAATGGCTTGACCTAGCGCGGTCGGGATAGGAAACGGCGCGCATGGACCAGGCCAGCGCACTTTCCCCCATTCTCGTCGTCACCACCGGCGGGACTTTCGACAAGCAGTATTTCGACGCGCTCAGCGAATACCAGATCGCCGAGAGCGTGATCGAGAAGCTGCTGAAAGTCGCGCGCGTCGCCCACCCGGTGCGCGTTGTCGAACTGATGCGCAAGGACAGCCTGGAACTGACCGACGAGGATCGCGCGGCCATCCGCGCCATCGTCGCAGCCGCGCCGGAAACGCACGTGGTCATCACCCACGGCACCGACACGATGACCGAGACCGCCAAAGTGCTGGCGGACCTGCGCGGCAAGACCACGGTGCTCACCGGCGCCCTTGCCCCTGCCCGCTTTGCCGAGAGCGACGCCACGTTCAACCTCGGCATGGCTTTCGCCTGCTGCCAATCCGCACCCGAAGGCGTGTGGATCACGATGAACGGTTCGGTGTTCAACGGGCTGAAAGTGCGCAAGGACCGCGCTGCGGGGAAATTCATCAGTCTCTGACCGACGCCGCGCCGGAGCGGCCAGTCTTTGCGCGCATCCAAACCACATTGACCCATAACTAAGGGCAAAACCGGAAAGCCTCCTTCGTCAGGCGCAAACGGCCTGCCTCATAGACCGGAACGCGGAAGGTCGATCGCCGCGTCGCCGATGAACGCGCACGACCTCCCGGTCGCACGGTAACGTCGCTCCCCTGTTCTCAGGGGTGCCGGCTTTTACGCTGCGAAGGGAATTGTGGTGACGGTAGCGCTTCAGAACCAGGCGGACGTGCATGTCGCGCTGACTCATGCGCCGATCGGCGCCATGATCATCGACGAGGCCGGCGTTATCTCCTGGGCCAACAATGCCGTGGCGGCGCTGCTGGGTGAGCCGGACCCTTCGGCCTTGCGCCTCTCCCTCGCATTCGTGTGGCTGCCGCAGGACGATGCCGAAATTCTCCGCAAAATGCTGGAGGTGTTCTTCGCCGCACCGGTGGATGCACGGCCTTCCTGGACGCGCGTAGTCGCGGTAAAGGCGCTGGAAGGAATCCAGCAGACGGTGGAACTGACGCTGACGTCCTCCCCCGGCGACTTCGACAAGCGCGCAATCCTCTACTTCCAGAGCCTGACGCGCCAGACCATCGCCGAAAAGCGCTTCACACAGATTTTCGAGAACCTGCCGCTCGGCGCACTGGTGGTCGACAGTCGCCAGCGCATCGTCCAGGTCAATTCCGCCCTTGCCGGCGAATTCGGCTACCCGCGCGAGGAGCTGGTCGGGCAACCGCTCGAACTGCTGCTGCCCCCGCGCTATCGCGAACCGCATCGCGATCACGTCTCGGGCTATGTCCAGGCACCCATCTCGCGCATCATGGGCACGGGCCGCGATCTGACCGGCCTGCACCGGTCGGGACAGGAAATTCCCGTCGAGATCGCGCTGACGAAGCTCGAGAACGGCGCCCAGCCGATGTTCATGGCCATCGTGAGCGACATTTCCTCGCGCAAGCAAGGCGAGACCGCGCTCCAGCAGACCAACGCGCAGCTTGAGGAATTCACTTACGTCGCCAGCCACGACCTGCGTTCGCCGCTGCGGGGGATCGCGGATCTCGTCACCTGGATCCGCGAAGACCTCGGCGATATCGAACTGCCGGACGACGTGAAGCACAATTTCGATCGGATATCGCTGCGCATCGACCGCGCCGAGCAGATGATCGACGACCTGCTGGACTATGCCCGCGCCGGCGTGCGCGAACGCCACGTCGAGACGATCGCCCCCGCCGAACTGTTGGAGGAGGCACTGGGCCTGGCCCTCGTCCCCGACGGTTTCGAGGTGGAGATCGACCTTCAGGGCGGCGACATCGTCGCGCCGCGCGCGCCCCTGGCCACCTCGCTGCGCAACCTGATCGGCAACGCGGTAAAGCACCACGGCGGCGCTTCGGGACGGATACGCATCGCCATGCGCGAGGAAGGCCGGTTCTCGGTCTTCACGGTGGACGACGACGGCAAGGGCGTCACCCCCGGTAACGAGGAACGGATCTTCAAGCTGTTCCACCGCGCCTCGCCGGGCACCAGCGGCGACGGCGTGGGACTGGCCTTCACGCGGCGCATGATCAACGCCCACGGCGGCATGGTGACGGTCCGCTCTCCCGGAACGCTCGGCGGCGCCTCGTTCGAAATCCACTGGCCGCGGATACTGCTCAAGGAAAACGAGGATGACTGAACGCGACACCGCGCAACCCCGAAACGCCCTGTCCGACTATACCGTGCTGGTGGTCGACGATGACGACGTGGCCCTCGAAAGCGTGCTGCGCAGCTTCAAGCGCCATGGCGTTCCCTGCCGCAGCGAAACCGCCGGGGACGGCCGCGAAGCCCTGGACATTCTGCGCAGACGCCACGGGGACAAGCAGGTCGACACCCCGGTGATCGTGCTGCTCGACCTCAACATGCCCAACATGGACGGCTTCCAGTTCCTGGAGGAATTGCGCGCCGACGCCGAACTGAAGCGCACCGTCGTGTTCATCCTCAGTACCAGCTCGCGCGATCGGGACCGTTCGCGGGCCTACGACGAGCATGTCGCCGGATACATGGTGAAGTCGGCGGTCGGTCCGCAGTTCGCCCAGCTTGCCCAATTCATAACGAAATACGCCACCACGCAGAACCTGCCGACGATGGCGCACTGAAACCGCCCGACGATCCCGCTCGAAGGTCGCCCACTCACACCCGAGGAACTTCAGAGAATGGAATATATTCACAACGGCAAGACGGAAATCCAGGCCCTCGTGGTGGATGACGACGATGTCGATCGCGAGCGCCTGATCCGCATGCTCCAGCGCGGGCCACGCCCGATCAACGTGATCGAGGCCAGTTCGCAGGCCGAGGCGCTCCAGATCATCCGCCACGCCGAGCCCGCGCTGGACATCGTTTTCCTCGACTTCGGCCTGTCCGACGGCGACGGCCGCGACCTGGTTCCCACGATCCGCGCCGAAGTGGATCAAGACTGCCCGATCGTGGCCGTCACCGGCAATGTCGACGAACAGGTCGCGGCGGATTCGATCAAGGCGGGGATGACCGAGTACCTGACCAAGCGCGCGCTTTCGCCGGAGCGGGTCGCCGCCTCGGTCGAGGAAGGGATCGCCTGGCGCAAGTACCGGCAGGACTTGCGCCGCACCGAGGAGGAACTGACGCACCGCAGCCTCCACGATCCGCTGACCGACCTGCCCAACCGCACGCTGCTGTTCGACCGGCTCGGCCAGGCCTGCGCCCGCGCCCGCCGCAACGGCGGAACCTTCGCGGTAATGATGATCGACCTCGACCGCTTCAAGGAGATCAACGACAACTTCGGCCACGCCGCCGGCGATGTGGTGCTCACCACCATCGGCCGCCGCCTGCGCGGCCACCTGCGCGAGGTCGATACCGTGGCGCGCCTCGGCGGAGACGAGTTCGCCTTGCTGCTGCAGGATGTGCCCGACTACGACACCGCCACGGGACTTGCCGGCAAGCTGGCGCGGGTGATCGAGCAGCCGATCGTCCACGAGAACCGCATCCTCCATGTCGGCGCCTCGATCGGGATCGCCATGTGCCCGCAGCGCGGCTATGCGCCGACCGGGCTGCTTTCCGCCGCCGACGACGCGATGTACGCGGCCAAGCGCGGGCTCGACAAGCTGGTCGCCAGCCGCGAGAACCTGCCCGCCGCCCCGGCCTTCGATCCCAAGGACATGCTGGAGGAGATCGACCAGGCCATCTCGCACGATGCGCTCGAATGGCACTGGCAGCCCAAGGTGGACTTGCGCGACGGCCGCGTGCTCGGCTTCGAGGCGCTGGTGCGCTGGCGCCATCCCCGTAGCGGCAATATCCCAGCCGACCAGCTCATCCGCACCGTCGAGCAGTCGCCGCTGCTGGAGACGTTCACCAACCAGTGCCTGGACACCGTGCTCGCCCAGTTCGCGCGCATTCAGGACAAGGTGGACGGCGCCTCGATCGCCATCAACGTCTCGGCCCGGATGCTCGAACGCCCGACTTTCGTGGACAGCGTAGTGGAACTGATCGAATGCCACCGCATCGCCCCCGAGCGCGTGACGCTGGAGCTGACCGAGACCGCGCTCATCACCAATCCCTCCCAGGCCAAGCGCGTGATCGAGAGCCTGCACGAGCACCGCATTCCTCTGTCGATCGACGATTTCGGCGCGGGCTTCACCTCGTTCGGCTACTTGCGCGAGTTCGCGATCAGCGAGATCAAGATCGACCGCTCGTTCATCTCCCGCTTCACCGAGAACCGCTTCGACCAGTCGCTGGTCAACAGCCTGGTGGTGCTCTGCGAAAGCCTTGGGATTCCGCTGGTGGCGGAAGGCGTGGAAACGCCGGAAACCCAGGAACTGCTGGTCTCGCTCGGCTGCAATGCGGGACAGGGCTACGGCATCTGCAAGCCCATGCCCTACGACGACGTGCTCGACTGGATGGACTCCTGGCGCAACCAGACGCCGATGATCCGGCAGGTCAACGCCTGAGAAACGGCCTGAGGCGGCCTTTTCCCACCTATCGGCACCGGGGCGCGGACAACGCCTCGGTGATACCTGCATTGCGCATGTCCATCATTGCTGGACCCTGCCCGCGCCTTTCGCGATCCTCCCGCCAGATCAGGAGAGGCCGAATGAGAGGGAACGCGGCATGAGCGACGAAACGGCAGCGGCGATCAGCGCCGTCCGGCGCGACTGGGTCACCGAGCACCGCGACATGTACCTCGCGTCCGGCGGCGCCCAAGGCCATATCATGGACATCACGCCGGTCGGCGGCCGCAAGTTCGCGACGCACTGTCTGGTGAAATATGTGGGCCGCAAGAGCGGCAAGATCTTCATCACCCCGCTCTGTTATGCCGACATCGGCGGCGAAGTGGTGATCTGCGGCTCGAAGGGCGGCTCCGATACCCATCCGCAATGGTATCTCAACCTCGTGGACAATCCGGAGGTCGAATTCCAGATCGCCACCCAAGCTTTCAAGGGAACCTGGCGCGAGCCGGAAGGCGCCGAGCGCCAGAAAGTCTGGGATTTCTTCATCGACTGCCATCCGTTCTACGCCACCTACCAGGCCTCTACGGAGCGCCTGTTGCCACTGGTCCTGATGAAGGCGGATGCGGAAATCCCCGTGTTCAAGGCCGAAGACGCCACCGGCCTCCGTACGACCTAAAGTTTTTCAGACCGCATTTCCGGGGCTTCACAGCAATGACGACTGCTACGATCGACTTCACCGATATCGACCAGTACCTTGGCAAGACCATGGACTTTTCGCCCATGCGCGAACCC
Organism: Novosphingobium sp. ZW T3_23; assembly: GCF_044987305.1. Taxonomy (NCBI): domain Bacteria; kingdom Pseudomonadati; phylum Pseudomonadota; class Alphaproteobacteria; order Sphingomonadales; family Sphingomonadaceae; genus Novosphingobium; species Novosphingobium sp. ZW T3_23. The sequence goes on along the minus strand of NZ_JBJDRF010000013.1, from coordinate 56,628 downwards.
GTCGCCAACAACGACATCCGGCGCTGGGTCCATGCCATGCACTATGCCAACCTGCTGCACTTCGATCCTGCCACGTTCGAGGCCAGCCGCTGGGGCCGCCTGGTGGCACCGCAGAGCTTCGCCATCGCCACCGACGACGGACACGGCGCGGCACCGGCCTGCGTCGGCTGCATTCCCAATTCGCACCTGCTGTTCGGCGGCGACGAATGGTGGTTCTACGGCCCGCGCATCGAAGCGGGCGACGTGGTGACAAACACGCGTATTCCCTTCGATTACAAGATCAAGGAAACCGGCTTCGGCCCCACCTGCTTCCAGCGCGGCGATAATAACTATTCGAACCAGAAGGGCGAGGAGATCGCGCGGCAGCGCTCCACCGCCATCCGCTACCTCGCGCATGCCGGCGGCGATTCGGTAAAGGCAGAGGACTTCGACGAGCCGGAATGGACCGACGAGGCGATCGCGGCCCTGGAAGACCGCAAGTTCGCCTGGATCAAGATGCTCCACGACCTCGGCCACAAGGAGCGCTGGTGGGATGACGTCGTGGTGGGCGACCAGCTTCCGGAGCGCGTCTTCGGCCCGCACTCCCTCGCCAGCTTCGCCACCGAATGGCGCGCCTACATCGTCAACACCTGGGGCACGATGGACTTGCGCAAGAACGACCTCGAAGCGCTGGGCTTCACGCGCGAGATGGCGGGCTATGAGAACGATCCCGAGATGATGCTGGTGAACCCGCTGCTCACCGACGGCGCCTACTACGGCCCTTCGCGCGGACACCTGTTCCCCAAATATGCCCGCAAGATCGGAATGCCGCGCGGATATGGCTACGGCGCGTCGATGGGATCATGGGTGACAGACTTCCTGTCCGGTTGGGCGGGCGAGCATGGCATGGTCGTCCACTCCATCGCCAATTATCGCGGCCCCGCCCTTACCGGCGACGTGACGATCCAGACCGCCGAAGTCACCGAGAAGTCGGTGGACGAGGAAGGACGCCACCTCGTGCACGTCAAGCACCTGATGACCAATCAGAACGGCAAAACCATGTGCACCGGCAGTGCCGAGATCGCACTCCCGAAGAAACCCGGCTGATCAACAGGACCGGCAGCCCGTCCCGGAGGTATACCGGGACGGGCTCGCTCAGAACCCGCCCGGCAGCGCGCCGCCGGTCGAGACCGTCGCCACTCGGCCTGCGATCCAGATCGAGCCGTCAGCTTCCTTTCGGCAGTGGATCGATCCGTCCGCACCCGTTTTTCGGCCCTGCGCAGCGACATAGGCCTCGTGGGCCTGGCCGCTGGCGAAGAGATACTGCGCCACGGCTGCGTTGAGACTGCCCGTCACCGGATCCTCGCAGACACGGCCGGTGGCATCGGCAAAGAAGGCACGCAGCTCCCACTGTGCCTCACCAACGCCCGCGTCATCGCGGGGTCCGAGCAGGGCCACATCGGTATGCAGCGGCGCGCGGGCCACCGGCTCTGCCGCCAGCACGGCTTCGGCGGAGGCGAGATGCAGCAGCTTCCAGCCCGGACCGTTGGCTGCATGGACCCCCGCGACGACGTCCTTCTCGTCCACGCCGCAAAGCCGGATCGTCTCTGCAAGATCCACGGCGTCGAGCGGCCCCGATCGCGTCAGCGGCGGTGCACGGAAGGCCAGCATGTCGCTCTCCTGCCGCACGTCGACCAGCCCGATTCCGCATTCCTGCACGATCCGTCCCGTCGTTTTGGGAACCCCGCCGCTCGCCAGCCAGGCGTGGGCAGTCCCCAGCGTGGGATGCCCCGCGAAGGGCAGTTCGCCTGCGGGATAGAAGATCCGCACGCGGTAATCGGCTGCGGGATCGGTCGGCGGCAACAGGAACGTCGTTTCCGAGAACCCCAGCCAGCGGGTGATCCGCAACATGGCATCGGCATCCAGATCAACCGCGCCGTGCACGACCGCCAGCGGATTCCCGGTGAGAGGACCGGACCCGAACACGTCCACCAGATCGAGTTGCATAGTCAGCATTTCCTTCACGCGTTTTCGCCCTTGGACAAAATCTCAGGGTTTTTCCCGTGGTTCATTCGGGGTTTTGGAGCAAGGGTGCATCCAGAGTGTTATAAGGCCACATAATTCCGTTCTCAGTAAGGACATCTCGATGAAGAAGACCCTCCTGGCCCTGACCATGGCCGCGCTTGTGCTGCCGATGGCAGCCCCCGCAGAGGCTCAGGCTTGGCGCAACGACGATCGCAACCGCCACCACGACCGGTATGACAATCGCCGCGACGACCGCAACCGTTACGACAATCGTGGCCGCTATCGCGAACCGCGCCGCATGACCCGCAACGATCGCGCCTGGCGCGGCAAGGACGGCCGTTACTACTGCAAGCGCGACAACGGCACCACGGGCCTGATCATCGGCGCCGGCGCGGGCGCCCTGGCAGGAAACCAGATCGCCGGCCGTGGCGACAAGACCCTGGGAACGATCATCGGCGGCGTGGCCGGCGGCCTGCTCGGACGCCAGATCGACAAGGGCGACGTGAAGTGCCGGTAATCTGACCGTCCCAGTCTGAACACGAAAAAAGGCGCGCTATCCTTCGGGACGGCGCGCCTTTTTGCTGCCTGCGCCGCTTAGAGCGCGGACACCAGTCGCAAGTGCTGGTCAATCGCCGGTTCGGGCGCGGATACCGTCCGGTTCCTGCCTTGCCGCTTGGCATCATAGAGCGCTTCGTCGGCCTTGCGCATGACTTCCGCCAACGTGAGCCCTCGGGTTGCCGAAACGCCAAGGCTCAATGTCGGCACGACTTTACCCCCCGCGAACGTGGTGACGACCAGTTCCGCCACGGTCCGGCGCAGCCGTTCGGCGGCGGCATGCGCCTCGCGTCCGTTGCGGGCGTGGAGGAAGAGGCCGAACTCCTCGCCCCCAAGCCGCCCGCACAAGTCGCCCGCGCGCAAGTTGGACTGGATAGCATCCCCGATCGCCACGAGCACGCGGTCTCCCACGCCGTGCCCGAACGCGTCGTTGATCTGCTTGAAATGATCGACGTCGGCCACGATCAGCCAGCCGTCCCGATCGGCCATGGCGTCCCGCGTCATCTCCAGGAACACGTCGCGGTGGGTCAGGCCGGTCATGCCGTCTACCCGCGCCGACCGTTCCAGCCGCCTGAACGCCTGGGCGAGTTCCTCATGCAGGGCGGAAATGCGGGCCTGCTGGCGCGAAAGCACGATGCAGACGGGCGCGGACACCGCCAGTGCCACGATCATGCCCACGACGATCAACTGCACGGGCATCGCGAAGCCGGGCACCAGCGCCGCCACCGCCAACAGCAGCGAAGTTGCGGCTACCGCCAATCCGGTTCCCGCAGCCACATGGCGCAAGCCATGGCTTTTCATGCAAACGATACCTTACCCCGTTGAACCCCTCGAACCCCATAGACCGGCATAGTTAACAGTTTGCTGCCCCGGTTAACTTTTGCGCCTGAAAGCGCGGTTCGTGCCGCGCCGTTAGAGGGATGGGTCTTCACTCGCACCCCAGGAATACCCCTTAGCCCCCACGGAAAGCCCTTTTAGTCTCTCGCCGCTAAACCGCCCTGGCCACTTCGACAGGGGAAGAAGACAGCATGACCGCCACTTCTCAAACCACGGGCCGCGGCAATATCGCACCTCTCGACGAGGCCAACTACCGCACCTTCCCCCGTATCCTGGCCGCCATCCGCAAGCATGCCCCGGTTGCGCTCAAAAGCCTCTATCGGCGCGTCGAGGCATCCTCCGAACTCAGCCGCCTCCTGCCCGATCCGGAAATCCGCCGTCGCGCCTCGGATGCGCAGTACGAGCACTGGATCAAGATGTTCTCCGGCCGGTTCGACGCCGATGCGGCCAAGCGCAGCGAGAAGATCGGCCACATCCATGCGCGCGTAGGCCTGACGCCGGACTACTACATCACCAGCTACGCCGCCGTGCTTGAAGACATGATCGAAGCGATGATGGCCCGGCGCTTCATCACGCCCTTCAACAGCCGGGACGCGGGCAAGACGGTGGGCACACTGGTCAAGGCTGCCCTGCACGACATGCAGATCGCCCTCAGCGCCTATTTCAACGCAGAGGCCGAAGCCCGCAATCGCGTGCTCGATTCCATGAGCCTGGCCCTGTCGGAAATGGCGTCCGGCAATCTCCAGGCCCAGCTCGGCGACTTGCCCGAAGCCTATCGCAAGCTTGGAGAGGACTTCGACAACATGCGCCGCCACGTCGGCTCGCTGGTGGTGGAGATCACCGATTCAGCGGACAGCGTCAAAGTCAGCGCCCAGGAGATCAGCGCCGCCGCCAACGATCTTGCGTTTCGCACCGAAAGCCAGGCCGCGACGATCGCCCGCATATCCGAAGGTGTGCGCGAGGTCACCGGCGCGATCGGTACGACCGCAGGAAGCGCCCGCAACGTCGATTCCAGCGTATCCGAAGTCGCGGGCCACGCCCGTCGCGGCGGCGAGGTGATGGAAACGGCGGTCGTCGCCATGGACAAGATCAAGACCTCCTCCACCGAGATCGCGCAGATCATCGACGTGATCGAAGCCATCGCCTTCCAGACCAACCTGCTGGCGCTCAACGCCGGCGTGGAGGCCGCGCGCGCCGGAGAGGCGGGCAAGGGCTTCGCCGTGGTCGCCACCGAAGTCCGCGCACTTGCCCATCGCACCACCGAGTCGGCGAACAATATCAAGAACCTGATCACCAAATCGACGCAGGACGTGCATCAGGGCGTGGACCTGGTGGCGCAGACGCGATCCGCCCTCGACGAGATCATCGCCCGCCTGGCCGAAACCACGCAGATGGCTGACGAAATCTCGCGCTACTCGCAGACCCAGGCCCAGACCATGCGCGAACTGAGCACGGAGATCCAGCAGCTCGACACCAACACCCAGCAAAACGCCGCGATGGTGGAAGAATCCAACGCCGCCGCGCGGGCCCTCACCGAACAGGCCCACGCCATGGCGACCACGGTGGGCAAGTTCCGCTTCGAGCGCGGAAGCGAGCCTCGCAGGAACGAAGCGGATCGCTCGCGTCAAGGGACATGGCCGGTCGCCGTCAGAAAGGCCGCCGGGTTCTAGGACGGATCGACATTCAGCCCATGCGGGCCTGCGAAGCGCGATTTGAAGCTAGGCTCTTGGGCTTCGATGCTCACGGACCGAAAGTCCGCTGCGCTTCGATGCTCGAAAAATCACGCTTCTCGGCTCCACCTGCACTGAATGTCGATCCGTCCTAGGCCATTCGTCGCTCCGACCTCACGCCTCGGCGTATATATCGCTCCGTGCAATACTGTTCATCGCAGGTTCTGGCGCGCGCTGGAAATCGGAAATCCGGTCGTCAAGACATTCAACAAAGAAGGATTTCCAGATGCGCAAAGCCATCGCAGCAGCCGCCTTGGCTGCCCTCACCATTCCCGCCACTTTCGCCGTGACCGAAGTAGCGGAAGCCCGGGACCGCGGTTCGCGCTATCACCGCACCGACAACGGCATCCGCTACTGGCGCGGCAATGATGGTCGCTATCGTTGCAAGAAGTCCAACGGCACCACCGGCCTGCTGATCGGCGGCGTGGCAGGCGCCCTGGCGGGTCGCGCCATCGATACGCGCGGCGATCGTGCCACCGGCACCATCCTCGGCGCCGCCGGCGGTGCCCTGCTGGGCCGCGAGATCGATCGCAACAACTCGCGTCCGCGCTGCCGCTGATCGACGAGGAACCACGGCGCGTCGTCCCTCCGGACGGCGCGTCGCATGGCTGCCACAACTGAAATATTTCGAAATCGCCAGGCGATGCGCAACCTCTAAGCCGCCGCGCATGGCACTAGAATTGGAAGCGACTACCGGGACCACCGGCGTCAATCGTATCGTCGCAGCGGCCTTCGGCGTGAAGCTGGTCAGCGACGTTCCAGAGCGGCTCTGTCGCAGCGGAATGCGACCATGGCTGGACGGCAAGCGCCGCAGCCGGATCGACAGGATCCGCGCAAGCCGCCTTCTTTTCATCCACGTTCCCAAGAACGCCGGCACCTCCATCTGCGACCGGCTCTATGGCGCGCAGATGAAGCATTGCTCCGCCCGCTACTACGCCAGGGTCGCGCCGGACCTGCTGGGGTTGCCAAGCTTCGCCTTGGTCCGCGATCCTGTAGACCGGTTCCTTTCCGCCTTTCGCTATGCCCGCGCGGGCGGCACTTGCCATCGCACGATCTCCGAACCGTTCCGGGACGGCTATGCCGGCTTCCGCACGATCGCCGATGCCATCGATCATCTGGCGCGGGCCCGTTCGCCATTCGACGTGGATCATATCTTCCGCCCGCAGAGCTGGTACGTGCTGGATGCCAAGGGCCGCGCCGCGGTCGACCACCTCATCCCCTACGAAAGGATAGGTGAGATCGGCAGGCGTCTCGGACGGGAGGAACTCGGCACCCTGCCCGCCTTCAACCGCAGCAGCCGAACCGGCGAACGGCCCTCTCACCGGGAGCTAGATTTCCTCCATCGCTTCTATGAGGCCGATTTCGCACTGCGGCTCCAGGCGGTCAGCGGCATCCCCGCCCCGACAGGCCGCCCAGGCTCGTCCGAAGCACCGCGTCCCGCGTTGGCCCGGTGACGAGGGCAGAGCTAAATCTATGTAAATTCCGACAGGCCTTTCCTACAGGTTCGGTCTGTGCTCCTATGCCGCCCGATGATTGCTTGCCTGCCTCCCCCTCCGCGCCGCCCTTCCCTCCGAACGGGGCCGGACGCCAAGGCCGCCGGAAATTTCCTCTCAGGACCGTGTAAACTGTGTCAACCTGAAGGCCGCTTCGCGTGACGGACGCAAGGCCTGCCATGCTGGTGACCGGCGGTGCCAAGCGCATCGGCGCGGCCATCGCCCGGATGTTCGGCGCGGCGGGATGGCACGTCGTCATCCACTACGGGCATTCGCGAGAGCAGGCCGAAGCTCTGGCGACGGAACTGCCCTCGTCGGAGATCGTCAGCTGCGAACTGAACGACTGGAACGCCGGCCCCGCCATGGTCGAGGCGCTGGCCGCCCGACTGCCCGACTGGCGCGTGCTGGTGAACTGCGCCGGCATGTTCGACCTCGACACAGCGCAGGCCCTCGATCCGCAGATTTTCGAGAAAGCCATGCACGTCAACGCCGGGGCCCCGGCAAGACTGGCGCAAGCCTTTCTTGCCCATGCCCGCGCGAAGGGCGGACGCCGGGTGATCCACGTCACCGACCAGAAACTGCTCAACCCGAACCCGGACTTCTTCTCCTACACCATGAGCAAGCATGCTCTGGCCGCCACCATCCCGATGCTGTCGATGGCGCGCATGCATGAAGAGGACCGCATTTACGGCCTCGCGCCCGGCGCGATCCTTGCCAGCCACGACCAGACCGACGCGGAAACCGAAGTCTCTCACCGCATGAACCTGCTCGGGCGCAAGACCACGCCGGAAGACGTGGCCTCCGCCGCGCTGTTCCTTTCACAAGGCTGGCTGGAAAGCGGCGAAACGCTTTACGTCGATTCCGGGCAACACCTCCTCGCGCAGCCCCGCGACGTCCTCTTCCTCGCACGTCAGTAATCGAAACTCCTCCATGGGGCTCCTTCTCCAACTTTGACGACTACAACGCCTTCGCTTGCGCATATCGCAAGCGAACCCTCTTGCACCGGGCCGAAGCGCCCTTCACAAATGGTTGATGGCAATGGGAATTCTTGATCACTTCCTCCAGCGCGGCGTCCGTCAGGGCGTGCTGGAGGTCGCCCGCCCCGATGGCAGCGTAAAACGCTTCGGCACCTCAACCCCCGGCTTCCCCGAAGTGCGCATCCGCTTCACGGACAAGGCCGGCGAACGACGCATCCTCACCGACCCCCGGCTCGGCGCGGCGGAAGCTTTCATGGATGGCCAACTCGTCGTCGAACAGGGCGACATCATGGAGATGGTCGAACTGATCCGCGCCAACGCCAAGTGGGACAAGGGCGGCGAACTGCATGAACACACCGCGTTCAAGAAACTGAAGGGCAAGGTCGTCACACTGGTGGACGGCATCAACAAGGCGGCCAGCGCCAAGAAGAACATCGCCCACCACTACGACATCGGCAACGAACTCTATAACCTGTTCCTCGATATCGAGCACATGCAGTACTCCTGCGCCTATTGGCCCGATCCGGCCATGACGCTGGAACAGGCCCAGACCGCCAAGCTTGCGCACATCGCCGCCAAGCTCGCGCTCGAACCCGGCCAGCGCGTGCTCGACATCGGTTGCGGCTGGGGCGGCATGGCGATCTACCTGGCCAAGCACGCAGGAGCCTCGGTCCTCGGCATCACCCTCAGCGAGGAACAGCTTGCCCTCGCACGCGAGCGCGCCGAAGCAGCCGGCGTGGCGGACAAGGTCACGTTCGAACTCGTCGATTACCGCGACCTCGCGGCGCGCGGCGCCAAGTTCGACCGGATCGTCTCGGTCGGCATGTTCGAACATGTCGGGCAGGCGCAGTTCGGCCAGTTCTTCAAGGCCGTCGGCAACCTGCTGACCGACGATGGGGTCATGCTGCTCCACACGATCGGCCGCATGGGCGGCCCGGGCGCGACCGACGCCTTCACCCGCAAATACATCTTCCCGGGCGGCTATATTCCCGCGCTCAGCGAGACGGTTGCCGCCAGCGAGAAGTTTCGCCTGATCGCCACCGACGTGGAGAACCTGCGCCTTCACTACGCGCTCACCTTGCGCGAATGGTACAAGCGCTGCGTCGCCAACAAGGAAGCCATCGTCAATCTCATGGACGAGCGGTTCTATCGCATGTGGATCTTCTACCTTGCCGGGGCCACCGCAGCCTTCGAAAGCGGCGGCATGTGCAACTACCAGATCCAGTACGCCCGCAGCCGCCATGCCCTTTCGCTGACGCGCGACTACATCGCCGCGAACGAGGCCGCACTCCTGGCCGAATAGCGCCGCACCTTTCCTTCATTGCGCAAGGGGGCGCGTGCTGATAGGCGCGCGTCCCGAATCCACTGCCCTTTCTGCGGAGCCCGCGCCCATGTCCGACAGCATCAAGAAGGTCGTCCTCGCCTATTCCGGCGGCCTCGACACCAGCGTCATCCTCAAGTGGCTCCAGGTCACATACAACTGCGAAGTCGTGACCTTCACGGCCGACCTCGGCCAGGGTGAGGAACTCGAACCCGCACGCGCCAAGGCCAAGCTGATGGGCCTGCCGGACGAAAACATCTACATCGACGACCTGCGCGAGGAATTCGTGCGCGACTTCGTCTTCCCGATGATGCGTGCCAACGCCCGCTACGAAGGCGACTATCTCCTCGGCACCTCGATCGCCCGTCCGCTCATCTCCAAGCGCCTGATCGAAATCGCACACGAAACCGGCGCCGACGCCGTCGCCCATGGCGCGACCGGCAAGGGCAACGACCAGGTCCGCTTCGAACTCTCGGCCTATGCGCTCGACCCGAACATCAAGGTCATCGCCCCCTGGCGCGAGTGGGATCTCACCAGCCGCACCGCCCTGATCGCCTGGGCAGAACAGCACCAGATCCCCGTCCCCAAGGACAAGCGCGGCGAAAGCCCGTTCTCTACCGACGCGAACCTCCTCCACACCTCGTCCGAAGGCAAGGTTCTGGAAGATCCCTGGGAAGAAACCCCGGACTACGTCTACTCGCGCACCGTCAACCCGGAAGACGCGCCGGACGCGCCGGAATACATCACCATCGACTTCGAAAAGGGTGACGGCGTCGCTCTCAACGGCGTCGCGATGTCCCCCGCCTCGCTCCTCACCGCGCTCAACGAACTCGGCCGCAAGCACGGCATCGGCCGCCTCGACCTCGTCGAGAACCGCTTCGTCGGCATGAAGTCGCGCGGCATGTACGAGACGCCGGGCGGCGAAATCTACGCCCGCGCCCATCGCGGCATCGAGCAGATCACGCTCGACCGCGGCGCCGCGCACCTCAAGGACGAGCTGATGCCGAAGTATGCTGAGCTCATCTACAACGGCTTCTGGTTCGCCCCCGAGCGCGAGATGCTCCAGGCCGCGATCGACCACTCTCAGCTTCGCGTGAACGGCACCGTCCGCCTCAAGCTCTACAAGGGCAATGCCTCGGTCGTCGGCCGCAAGTCGCCGGACTCGCTCTACTCCGAACGCCACGTCACGTTCGAGGACGATGCCGGTGCCTACGACCAGAAGGACGCGGCCGGTTTCATCAAGCTGAACGCCCTGCGACTCCGCCTGCTCGCCCAGCGCGACGCCCAAAGCGACTTCAAGTAAGTACCCTGGATTCGGCCATCCGAATCCTTTTAACGTCTTAACGACATCCGGCGGCCCGTTGCCAAAGTGCGACGGGCCGCTTTTGCATGGGTGCCCCTGGCGACGAACTGCCTGTAGGACTCCTCGCCATGACGGGGAAGCACAACCAACCGCATAAAGCCCAGCGACTTGCTCGCATCGGCTTTGCTCTCGCAACCGCTGCCATGCTGGTAGCGCCTGCCTCCTCGGCCATTGCCGAGTCGAAGCTCGCGCCCGTGAAGCAGGCCGAGACGCCCGCGCCCGCCGCGATCATCGCCGTTCCCGCCAATCCCACGCCCGTCGCCGCCCTGCCGCAGTCGCTGGAACAGGACACGCAGGAATTCGAGGCCATCAAGGGCGGCACTGCCAGCTTCTACGGCCGCGAACTGCGCGGCAACCGCACCGCCAGCGGCGAACGCTTCAACCCGGACGACCTCACCGCCGCCCATCCCTCGCTGCCCTTCGGCACCATGCTGCGCGTCACCAACCCGCGCAACGGGGACTCGGTCATGGTCCGCGTCAACGATCGCGGCCCGTTCCACTCCAACCGCGTGATCGACCTTTCCGAGGCCGCCGCGAAGGAAATCGGCATCGCCCGCATGGGCTCCGGCAAAGTCGAACTCGCCGTCCTCAATGACGGAACCAGCGACGAGTAATCCGCGTAAAATCGTGAATAAGGCGAGGTCGACGCGGTAACGGAGGGGGTGGGGGAAGCACCGCGCCGACCTTCACAGACGATAACATCGCACCCCGCATCGAGTTCCCGGCCAGGTTGCAGATTGCCGCGCAGATTGCCGGCCGCCCCCTCGACCGCTTGACACACTTTACACGGTCCAGAGCGAAAAAAGCCGCCCCCTCCCCCCTCGGGCCAGCGCCGAGCGATTTGAACTCCATCGGCAAATCGTCCGCCTCCATATCCTCCCCAACAAGCGCATCCACCGCCCCCTCCGCGCGACGACGCCAGCCGTCCCAGTCCCGCGCCGCCTCCCCGCGCCAGAACGCGAGGTAAGGAACCGGCTCGCCCTCCGGCCCCGCCAGACCGTCCTCCAGAGCCTCGTCCCACGCATGCTCCGCCTCCTCCTGTAGCAGCGCCCCCGCCCGCTCGGCATAGACCGCGCGCGCCGGCGGCAGCACCGCCTCCGCCGCTCCCGGAACCGGCACCAGCTCGACCGGCGCCTCGCCCCCGACGACCGCCAGCACCTCGTCGAACCGCTCCCCCGGATCGCCCGCCGCGCCAGCCGCGCCCTCCGCCGCCCGGTCGAGCCGCGCCAGATGCGCCATCAACAGCCGCGCGTCATAGCGACGCCGCACCGCCACCTGCTCGCCGTGGTAGAAGACAGGCTCCTCCACCCCGTCCAGAGCCCGCGTCGCCAGCACCTCCTCGACATGCCGCCGCGCCAGCCCCAGCGCCGCCTCCCACCCGAGCGCAAATGCCCGGTCCCGACGCCGCACCAGGTAAGCCGACTGCCGCGACATCCCCACCCGCGCCGCCGCCGCCCGCACGTCGCCCTTGTCCGAGAGATAATGGAGAAACCGCACCTTCCGCGCGGGCGTCCAACCGCCGTCGGAGCCTGTCGCCGGGGTGGATTCCGTCGAAGGGGAGGCAGGAGAAGGAGAAGAAGGAGAAGTACGAGGGCCATCGCCCTCGCGCTCCCCGACCCTTTCCGCCGTGCCCCGCCGATCCGGAGCGCGCCCCTTGAGAGCCTCTTCCAGCACCGGACCGCCCGCCCCTCCGTCATCCCGGCACAAGCCGGGATCGCTGTCGGCCTTACGCCCACGCGGAGCAAAGGACTCCCCCGGCAACCCGATATCCCGAGAAGCCGGAATCCACCCCCGCCCGGCAGCGGTAGGATAGGAAGAGTTCGAACGATCGGACATGGTTCACCCCCGGAACTGGAGCCAAAGCCCGACGCTGCCGCGTCGGGATGAACCGGATCATTTATCGCATGGGGGGAGGTGTAGGAAAGCGAGTCTTCTGATCAGTCAGCAAAGTTAGGTTGGGTACGCCACCATATTTTGGTAACCGAAACTGGCGGGGAACAGACCGGCCTATTTCAAGAAGGTGACGGCCAATAGCTGTCGTTCGCCACGGCCATCGCCTGAACTGGATTCGCCGATAAAGCGGCTGTTCGAGCGATCAATCCAAGTCGCCGAAGAACCCATTGTCGTTAAAGCTAGTCCGGAGCAGCTGCAATCAGCGCTGTTGAAGGACGGACACAATCCTAGGACAGCCCGCGCTTTGTTTCGAGTTGATGCACAGGGGAGGCACCACTCAAACCATCTTCCTCTCTCGAAGTGGCCGCCTCCGGCGTTTCCGCGCCGAACGGCCATTTGCGCGCTTTGCTTTGTAGGTGCTCAATGCCGAGAAGACAGGCCATCTCCTTGCGTATCATTGGTGCGACTACCTCGTAGGAGATGTGGGCAGATTGCGGCCCGAACGCGTATGGAGCAACTTGGTAAGTTGAGAAAAGGACGTTAATTCCGTCCTCTCGAAGGGCAAAGCTCCCAAAGTCGCTCCATTCCTTCGTGCCGTCCTCCACGTAGCCCTTATCGAGCCTCAACTCGGTATTATCATTTGTCATCTCATCAAAATTCATGGCGAGAAGTTGCTCGCGACATTGGCTCTGGATCAGAAGGAAGGCCTCGTCAGCATTTTCGAACAGTTCCTCAAGTGAACGAAATTGAGTTACCGGATTAATAGAGAAACAAAACGTTGCGAAATACTGATTGGGGTGCATGGCCTTTGCACCATACCACCAAATAGAATAGATTAAACTCAACACTCCGCCTTTGATAATCGGCTCATTGCATGCAGATTCCCAAGTGTTTTGCCGACTAAACTTTTTCTCACCAAAATTAAACAATTCAGAAGATTGGGAAAACTTAACCTCCCGCTGCGCCATGGCTTGTGATTGCAACCAACCCCGCACCACATCAGTGATTTCGCCTACTTGTGGATTTTCGAGGGAGCTAAAGTGCGGAAGTTGATAGCTCACCTCATAGCCTGGCAACCCCTCCCATGCATCACGGTAGGTAGTCATCGTCCAACGCAAGTTTGCCTCGGCCTGAGCTTTTGCTGTCTCTACACCGAGCCGGCCTAATTGGTGCGTGATTGCATCTTTGAGCGCGTCGCGTGGATCGTGATCATCAACTCCAATTGCCTGAATGCGGCTGAGTTGGTCCGGGATCGGAGTGTCCGACTCTAACAAGAGCGGGATCAGGTAAATGTCGTCCACCAGTCGATCATTTGCCTGATCGAGCGCGATCTTAATTTCTCGCTGGGCATAGCCACGCCGGTCTACGGAGTTGCCGGAGAGGAACACAACAATGATCACAGCCTGTTGCAGGGCCTTCTTGATCTCAAAATCCCAATTCTGCCCGCCCTTCAAACGATGCTTATCCATCCAGACGTTGTAACCCGCACTGGCAAGATCGTCGTGGAACCTCAGCACAGCATCGCGGTCAGGCGATGCATAACTGAGAAATATGAGGTTCTGATTGTCCATAACTTCATTGTAGCATCAAGCCACTAAGCGACCTAGATGCATCGGAGGAACGCAAAATTGGCCCAACAATGACGGGTTTGAGCGCAGAATCGTAATCGCCGATGCCACCTCAGCAAAGACGACGTGTCGCGTTCTTGAACATTTGCGCGGAAAGCGCTGAACGGGCATTTCTGCGCTACTTCTTTGCGCCTTCGCGCCTTTGCGCTTCCGCGCGCTCTAAAAAGGCCTCGTGTTCGTGGAGTGGGCGGGTGGCCCGCTTGGAACCCCGGTTCAATAGGCCAGCGGTCCCGGATCAAGTCCGGGACGACGGGCGGATGGAAGCTACCAGTTGGCGTCCGTCCTTGCGATTTCATCGAGAAGGGCTTGTTTGGCTGGCGTGCGATTTCCCCCGTCGTTGCGGGGCAGGTGGGGAATGCCCGCCGCCCTGCGTCGGGCGGCGAGGCGCGCGCCGAGTTCGGCCATGTCCATGACCGTCTCTTCCGGTTCAGTGGGTGATGTCTTCGACGCCATAATCGCCCATGCTTTCCTCGCGGATGCGGCGCTCAAGATACGCCAGGTCAGCGTCGGGGTGAAGGGATAGCAGGATGCGCGCCTGATCGATGCCGTCTGCGATCAGGTCTTCGACGCAGATGACGCGGAACAGCGCGGTTTCGCCGATGGGGCGGACAAGGCGCAGACGGGCGGGTTCGACGGCACCGTCCATCGGCACCTCGGCCACGACTTCGAAACCGAGGCGCAGCTCCGGGTGGATCCAGCCCTTGACCATGGCGCCCGCCCCGCTTGGCCGGACAAGGCCCGCCTGTTCCATCTCCTCTTCCAGTTCGGGCGCCGGGTGGTGCATATGTCGAAGTCGCCGGTGGTGACGGCGCTGAGCGACCAGAACTCCGCCGCCGCCCTGCCGACGAGGATGGGCCGCTGCAAACCGCGCTGGCGCATGGCCTCGCTCAGGCGCGCGAAAAGCTGGAGGGCGGCGACGAACTCAGGCCGGTAGCCGGAGTTGGCCTCGCCCTCCTCGCTCACTTGGATTCCCTCATTTCGCCCAGCTTGAGAGCAGCGGCTTGAGATAGTGCCCGGTGAAGGACTTCTTCTCCTTGACGATATCCTCCGGCGTGCCTTCCGCGATGACCTGGCCGCCGCGGACGCCGCCTTCGGGGCCCATGTCGATGATCCAGTCGGCGGTCTTGATGACGTCGAGGTTGTGCTCGATCACCACCACCGAATTGCCCTGCTCGACGAGGCGGTGGAGCACTTCGAGGAGCTTGCGCACGTCCTCGAAGTGGAGGCCGGTGGTCGGCTCGTCGAGGATGTAGAGCGTCTGCCCGGTGGAGCGGCGGGCGAGTTCCTTGGCGAGCTTGACGCGCTGCGCCTCGCCGCCGGAAAGCGTGGTCGCCTGCTGGCCCACCTTGACGTAGCCGAGGCCGACTTCGTTCAGCATGTGCATCTTGTCGCGGATCGGGGGCACGGCCTTGAAGAACTCTTCCGCGTCCTCGATGGTCATGTCGAGCACGTCGGCGATGGAATGGCCCTTGAACTTCACTTCCAGCGTTTCGCGGTTGTAGCGCTTGCCGTGGCATTCCTCGCAGGTGACGTAGACGTCGGGCAGGAAGTGCATCTCGATCTTGATCAGGCCGTCGCCCTGGCACGCCTCGCAGCGGCCGCCCTTGACGTTGAAGCTGAAGCGCCCGGCCTTGTAGCCGCGCGCCTCGGATTCCGGCAGGCCCGCGAACCAGTCGCGGATCTGGGTGAAGGCGCCGGTATAGGTTGCAGGGTTGGAGCGCGGGGTGCGGCCGATCGGGGACTGGTCGATCTCGATCACCTTGTCGCAGTTTTCGAGGCCGGTGATCCGGTCGTGCGCGCCCGCCACCACGCGAGCGCCGTTGAGCTGGCGCGAGGCGCCCGCCTGCAGCGTGTCGATGGTGAGCGAGCTTTTGCCCGAGCCCGACACGCCGGTGACGCAGCAGAAGGTGCCGAGCGGGAATTCCGCCGTCACGTTCCTGAGGTTGTTGGCGCGGGCGTTCTCGACGACGATCTTCTTGCCGTTGCCCTTGCGGCGCTCCGTCGGCACCTCGATCTTGCGGGTGCCGTTGAGGTAGGCGGCAGTGAGGCTCTTCTTGCTCTTGAGCACTTGCTTGAGCGTGCCTTCGGCCACGACTTCGCCGCCGTGGACCCCGGCGCCGGGGCCGAGATCGACGATATGGTCGGCGGTGCGGATCGCGTCCTCGTCATGCTCGACGACGATCACGGTGTTGCCGAGGTCGCGCAGGCGCTTCAGCGTTTCCAGCAGCATGTCGTTGTCGCGCTGGTGGAGGCCGATCGAGGGTTCGTCGAGCACGTAGAGCACGCCCGAAAGCCCCGAACCGATCTGGCTGGCGAGCCGGATGCGCTGGCTCTCGCCGCCTGAAAGCGTGCCGCTGGTACGGTCGAGGTTGAGATAATCGAGCCCGACGTTGTTGAGGAAGCCAAGGCGCTCGTTGATTTCCTTGAGGATGGCCTTGGCGATCTGCTGCTGCTGGCTGGTGAGCTTACCCTCAAGCTCCCCGAACCACGCGAAGCCGTCCGACACGGAAAGGCGCGCGGCATCGGCGATGTCGCTGCCGGCGATCTTGACCGAGAGTGCCTCGGGCTTGAGGCGCTTGCCCTCGCACGTCTCGCAGGGCTGCGCGGTCTGGAACTTTGACAGTTCCTCGCGCATCCAGGCGCTGTCGGTCTGGATCATGCGGCGGTTGAGGTTGCCGATCACGCCTTCGAACGGCTTGTTGACCGTGTATTCCTTCTTGCCGTCCTTGAACGTCAGGGGCACGGCCTTTCCGGCGGTGCCGTAGAGGATGACGATCTTCACCTCGGGCGAGAGCGCGTCCCACGGCGTGGTGAGGTCGAACCCGAAGTGCCCGGCCAGGCTGGAGAGCACCTGCATGTAGTAAGGCGAAGGCGGGTTGGACTTGGCCCAGGGCACGATCGCGCCCTGCTTGAGGCTGAGATGCTCGTTCGGGACCACCAGTTGCGGGTCGAACAGCAGCTTCTCACCCAACCCGTCGCAGGCCGGGCAGGCGCCCTGCGGGGCGTTGAACGAGAACAGGCGCGGCTCGATCTCCTCGATGGTGAAGCCGCTGACCGGGCAGGCGAACTTCTCGGAGAAGACGATGCGGTTGGGCGGCAGGCCGGTGCCCTTGAGCGTCTTCTTGCTGCCCTTCCCCTCGTCCTCACGGCCGGGAACGACACCGTCGGCAAGGTCGATATAGGCCAGCCCCTCGGCCAGCTTCAGCGCCTGCTCGAAGCTGTCGGCAAGGCGGGTCTGGATGCCGTCCTTCACCGCGATGCGGTCCACCACGACTTCGATGTCATGCTTGTACTTCTTGTCGAGCGCAGGGGCGTCCTCAATGGCGTAGAGTTCGCCGTCGATGCGCACGCGGGTGTAGCCCGCCTTCTGCCACTCGGCCAATTCCTTGCGGTACTCCCCCTTGCGGCCGCGTACGACGGGCGCGAGCAGGTAGGCGCGCGTGCCTTCGGGCAGTTCCATCACCCGGTCCACCATGTTGGAGACGGTCTGCGCCTCGATCGGCAGGCCGGTGGCGGGCGAGTAGGGAATGCCCACGCGCGCCCAGAGCAGGCGCATGTAGTCCCAGATCTCTGTCACCGTGGCCACCGTAGAGCGCGGATTGCGGCTGGTGGTCTTCTGCTCGATCGAGATCGCGGGGCTGAGGCCGTCGATATGCTCGACGTCCGGCTTCTGCATCATCTCCAGGAACTGGCGTGCATAGGCCGAGAGGCTCTCGACATAGCGACGCTGCCCCTCGGCATAGATCGTGTCGAAGGCGAGGCTGGACTTCCCCGAGCCCGAAAGCCCGGTGATGACGATCAGCTTCTCGCGCGGAAGCTCGATGTCGAAGCCCTTGAGATTGTGCTCGCGCGCACCGCGCACCGTGATGTGGGAGAGACTCATGGAGGTGACGTGTTCCAGATTTGTTCGCAAAGCGCAAGCAGCCGCGACCAGAAGCGTTAAAGACTGTTTGGAAAATGCCCGAGAGGGCATTTTCGTTGCGGCACCGGCCCGCGCCCCCACCCTACCACCCGCAGGATACTACCGTTGGGTGGTAGGGTGGGGGCGCGGGCCGGTGCCGCGAAATTCGCGTTCCGCGAATTTCCAAACAGACTCTTCGGCCTGCAAGGACGGCGCTTCATGTGGGAACGCCCGTCAGGATTGCAACGGTTTGCGCAATGTCGCGAAACGCCGCATGTCGCCGGTCGGTCGTTCTATGTCGTTTGCCGATGCACCCCTCTGGATGACTTGAATATGGTGAAGTTCTGAGCAATAGAGAATAGGCCTGTAAAGAATACCGACTCGCCTTTTGCTTCATGTCTCACTTACTTGCCAAAGTAATGTCCAGACATTGCCACCCAGCCGGGACGAGATCGATGGGGCAATTTTAAAGTACATACATGATTGATGAAGTCGAAAACCGCCCTGCGACATAGCCGTTGCTTGGCCAAGACTTCCTTCGTGCATCGAGGTCGCTTTGCAGATCCCGCAACGCGGGCCGTGGGGGCCTGCGCCAGGCGGATCTGCACTCTTGAGCAAACGGAGAAGACAGATGACCAGCATTCGTACCGTATTCGCCGCCATCGGCCTGCTTGCCATGGCCACCGCCGGGACCGCTACCGCCGAAGTCGTGGTGAAGGACAACTCCCTGCGCGACGTTCCTCAACGCGAAGTCCGCTACAGTGACCTCAACCTCGATTCGCAGGACGGCATCGATACGCTCAACAAGCGGCTGGAAGTCGCGGTTCGCGCCGTCTGCGGCCCGGTCTACACGCATCAACTGGAAGAACTCGACGACATCCACGATTGCCGCGATGCTTCGCGCGATCGCGCTTTCGCTGCGAGAGACGAACTTCTGGCAACGCGCATGGCCGCGCGTGAAAATCCCGGGCAGCTTGCCATGGCCAAGCCGATCGCGATCACTGCCGCACGCGGCCGCTGAGGCTCTTTCGACCCGCTTTGGAAAGTCGTCGACGGGAGGGCTCCGGTCGGCGACTTTTCCTTTCCGGGAAAGCGGCAGTCCGGCTCAGGCAAGTCCCGGTTCGTCGCTGCGGCCTGCCGTTCGTCGCATCCCTGTTTGCATCCGCCCCATCGTCTCGTCACAGAGCGCAAGGATCATCGAGGGACGGAGACGGGACGTATGAAGGGGCCACGAACAGGAGCCGGGCGAATGATGTTCGCACTGGCGACGCTGGCGCTTTCCACGCAGGCATTTTCCGGCACGGCGCGGGCCGACGATCCCAATGACCGCATGTCGCCCGAGGACATCGCGCGCGACGCCGCGATCATCCGCAAGCTCAATCGCGACCAGCTGGATTATGTCCGCAAGCGCGATGCACAGTACGCCACCGGCTGGAAGGCTTACGACCGCGCAAACGGCGACGACGACCGATATGCCGATGCTCGCGACGATGAGGACGATTACCGGGAGGACGATTACCGGGACAGGCGCCGCGACTATGCCGGCCAGTCCCGCGCCTATGCCCAGGCTCGCCGCGACTACGAGGCGGACCTGGCCCGATGGCGCCGCGACGTGGCCGCCTGCCGCGCCGGAGACTATTCGCGCTGCGAGTAGAAATACGATAGAAGCGGCGAACGAGGGAGAACAACGATGAAGCCCAGGTTCACCGTCTCCGGCAGGATCGCCAGACCGATCGGCGATGTTTTCGAAGCCGTCGCCGATCCCGCCTCGCTATCGCACTACTTCACGACCGGCGGCGCCAGGGGACGCCTGGAAACCGGCGCGGTCGTCTCCTGGGATTTCCACGACTTCCCCGGCGCCTTTCCGGTCCATGTCGTGGAAGCCGTGAAGGACCGCCACGTCCTGCTCCGCTGGGGCGGCGACAAGGAAGCCGTCCTCCCCGACGAGGAAGGCGAGCACCGCACCCTCGTCACCCTGGCCTTCGAGATGCTCGATGACGGGCGCACCCTCGTGCAGATCACCGAGGAAGGCTGGTCGGACACGCCCGAGGGGCTGAAGGCCTCCTACGCGAACTGCGAGGGCTGGACCGGCATGCTGGCGGCGCTGAAGGTCTGGCTGGAGCACGACGTGAAGCTGCGCGAGGGGTTTTATAAGTAGGATTGGCAGGTGCGTTGTCGCGGCTTTGTGGGGTTTTTATTCGGAAGCCGTCCCGGCAGGAAGCGCTTATTGCGGACTCTGGCCAGGGTCGCTCTCGCAAAGCCGACAGGGCAGCTTCGTCGTCCCGGACTTGATCCGGGACCGCTGGCCGTTCTTCAGGCGCGAGCTTGCGGAGGGGCGCCCTGCCGGGAGCAGGGGGACGCGAGGCCAGCGGTTCCGGATCAAGTCCGGGACGACGGTTGGTCCGGAGCGCCCTTACCTCCCACATGGTTCGTCCGGAGCGCCCTTACCTCCCATACCGTTCATCCCGCGCACCCCTGCCCCCCTGTGGATCGTCCGGCGCCCCTTGCCTCCCCTGCCCGGCGTCCTAAAAGCGCAGGTTATGAAGACATCCCCCCTCCTCGCGCCGGTCGCCGCGCTGCTCGCCGTTTCCTTGCCCGCAACCGCCCTCGCCAGGGACGCGATCGACGGCGACCGCATGGTGGCCGATGTGAAGACGCTGGCCTCGGATACCTTCGAAGGCCGCGCGCCGGGCACGGTGGGGGAAGAGCGCACCATCGGCTACCTCATCGCCCGGTTCCAGGACATCGGCCTCCAGCCCGCCGGGCCGGACGGGCAGTGGGTGCAGAAGGTGCCCTTGCTCCACACCACGCTCGGCAAGCCCAAGGTGCTGGCCTTCTCCGGACCCAAGGGCGCGATGCCGCTGACGGTCGCCAAGGACGTCTACCTCTCCACCCTGAGGCCGGACGACAGCGCCCGCATCGCGCAGGCACCGGTGGTCTTCGTCGGCTATGGCGTGAACGCCCCGGAACGCGGCTGGGACGATTTCAAGGGTATGGACCTCAAGGGCAAGGTCGTCGTCTTCCTGGTCAACGATCCCGATTTCCATGCCGCGAAGGGCGAGCCCGCCGCGGGCAAGTTCGGCGACCGGACGATGACCTATTACGGCCGCTGGACCTACAAGTTCGAGGAAGCCGCCCGCCAGGGCGCGGTGGGCGCGCTGATCGTCCATGAGACCGAGGGTGCGGGCTATGGCTGGAACGTGGTGACCAGCCCCGGCGGCGAGAACTACGACATCGTGCGAGGGGCCGACCAGCTTACCAGCGTGGCGCTGCAGGGCTGGCTGTCGGGCGATGCGGCGACGCGGCTGTTCGCCTCGGCGGGGCTCGATCTCGCCAAGCTGTCGGTGGCGGCGCGCCGTCCGGACTTCAAGCCGGTCGTGCTCAAGGGCGTGACCTTCGACGCCGACGTGCCGGTGGGCCATGAGGAGGTCATGAGCCACAACGTCCTGGCGCAGATCCCCGGCACCGCGCGCAAGGACGAAGTGGTGATGTTCGGCGCGCACTGGGACGCCTACGGCAAGGGCGCGCCGGATGCGCAGGGCCGCATCTACCGCGCGGGCGCCAACGACGACGCGGTGGGCGTGGCCGCCCTCTTCGACATCGCCCGCGTCATGAAGGCGGCTCCGGCGCCGCAGCGCACGGTGGTCTTCGCGGCCTGGACCGCCGAGGAACGCGGGCTGCTGGGGTCGGAATTCTACGCCGCCAACCCGGTGTTCCCGATGGAGAAGACCGTCGCCAACCTCACCATCGACGTGCTCCAGACCGCCGGACTTGCCCATGACGTGACGCTGATCGGCAAGGGGCAGGACACGCTGGAGGACGACATGGCCCGCGTCGCCGCCTCGCAAGGGCGCCGGGTAACGGCGGAAAGCCTGCCGGAGCGCGGACTGTTCTACCGCGCCGACCACTTCTCCTTCGCCAAGCGCGGCGTGCCGGTGATGCTGATGATGGGCATCGCCGGGGCTTCCGATCTCAAGGAGGGCGGCGTCAAGGCGGGCCAGGCCTGGATCGATGCCTATACCGGCCAGTGCTACCACCAGGCCTGCGACGCGTGGTCGCCCGCGTGGAACATGGCGGGCGCGGTGCAGGACGTGGAACTGGTGCGCACGATCGGCGAAGACCTCGCGGGCTCGGCCAGGTGGCCGCAGTGGAAGGCGGGTTCCGAGTTCAAGGCCGTGCGCGACAAGTCGGACGCGGCGCGGAAGTAACTCACGTCCAGTGAACTAGCAGGCTGGCGGCGGCGTGGATCACCACCGCGCCGCCCACCAGCCAGCCGGCCAGCCTTACCGCCCGCGCGGTGCCGTCGTCTCGCGCGGGCGGCGGCGGCGCTTCCATCCGCGCCGAGGCCGCGCGCAGGAAGCGCGGCGCTTCTTCGGCCACGCGCGAGAGTTCGAGCAGCGCCGTCTCCAGCTTGTCCGGCGCGGCCAGGCGCTGCAACCGCGAGGCGACCAGCTTGCCGCGCATCCGCCCAAGTGCTTCCGAAAGGTCGAAGTCCGGAGCGATGCCGGAAAGCACGCCGTCCATCGTCACCATTGCCTTGAAGATCAGCACCAGGTCGGGCGGCAGCACCAGCCCCTCCTGCCGCAGCAGCGGGAAGAAGTCCGCCACCATCGCGTTCAGCACCAGCGCGCCGGTGCCATGCCGCGACACCAGCCGCTCCGAGGCCCGCAGCAGCTTTTCGCGCGGGACTTCGCCGCTTTCGGACCAGGTCGCCAGCATGTCGGCCACGCCGCCGGGATCGCCGCTGCGCAAGGCGAGGATGAAGGTCAGGAATTCGTGCTGCCGGCGCGGGCTGACGAAGCCCACCGAGCCGAGATCGAGAAGAGCCAACCCGTCTCCCGGAAGGCAAAGCAGGTTGCCCGGATGCGGATCCGCATGGAAGCGGCCGTTGACCAGCACCATCTCCAGCACCAGTTCCGCGCCCAGCGCCGCGATGCGCGAAGGGTCGATCCCCGCCGCCTTCAGCACTGCCGGGTCGCGCGGGGGGATGCCCTCCACATAGTCCATGACCAGCACCTGCTCGCCGGTCCACTCCCAGTGGATGCGCGGCACCGTGACGCGCTCCAGCGAGGCGAGATCGGCCCGCAGCAGGTCGGCATTGCGGCCCTCGTTGGTGAAATCCAGCTCGTCCAGGATCTCGCGCCCCAGTTGCTCGATCATCGCCGCAGGCTTCATCCGGCGCACCAAGGCGCTGCGGGCCTCGGCCAGCGCGGCGAGATGGCGCATCAGCCTGAGGTCGGCCTCCATTCGCGCGCGAATCCCGGGACGGCGAATCTTCACCGCCACTTCGGTGCCGTCCTTCAGCCGGGCGCGGTGGACTTGCGCGATTGAGGCGGCGGCCAGTGGTTCGGTTTCGAAATGCGCGAAGGCGCTCTCGGGCGGCTCGCCCAGCGCGGTTTCGACTTCGCCGCGCAAGGTTTCGAAAGGAATGCGCGGCGCGTCGCTCTGGAGCTGCTCGAAAGCGGCGATCCAGGGGTCGGGCAGCAGGTCACGGCGGGTGGCGAGGATCTGGCCGAGCTTCACATAGGTGGGGCCGAGCGCTTCCAGCGCCTGACGCACGCGGGTCGGCAAGTCGCGCGGTTCCGCGCCCGTCTCATCGTTCCCCTCGCCCAGACCGAGCCGCACCGCCAGCGAGTCCAGCCCGAACCGGGCGATCACCGCAGAGACTTCCGCCATCCGGCCCCGATCGCGCGCGGCAACGGCTATCGACTTGAACATGCCTGACTCCTTCGACCCTGCACAACCTGCCGCCTTGCCGCCCGGTTCCCCCCAAGCCATGGACAACAGAGCCTTGGCGAAGCTAGGACCCGCACATGAGCGTTGGTTTAACGAGGGCGCTGAGGCCCGCATTCGCATTGGCCCTGACTTGCGCCCTGGCGGCCTGCGGCGGCGGCACGAAGTTCCGTCCGGTCAGCGACACCCCGATCCGCGTCGGCGCGCCCTACAAGGTGCGCGGCCAGACCTATACGCCCGCCGCCCAGCCCGGCTACGACGTCCTTGGCTATGCGACATGGTACGGCAGCGAGTCCGGCAACCAGGTGGCCAATGGCGAGCGGTTCCAGCCGAAGTGGATTACCGGGGCACATACCACCCTGCCCCTGCCCAGCTATGTCGAAGTGACCGCGCTCGACACCGGCCGCCGCATCCTGGTGCGCGTCAACGATCGCGGACCGTTCGGGGAAAGCGCCCGCATCATCGACCTCTCGCGCGGGGCGGCCGAGGCGCTGGGTGTGCGGGCCAAAGGCAAGGCGGCCGTCCGCGTGCGCGTGGTCGAGCCCACCGAAAAGGACCGCGCCGCCTTGCGCAAGGGCAAGACCGCGCAAGACCTGCCGCCGATATCGGGCGCGACTTTGGCGAACCTCCAGTCGCAATTCGAGAGCGGCGTGGGGACGCGGTAGAACCGGCGGATATGTTGAAGAAAGACGCGGAAAATAAACGTCGTCCCGGACTTGATCCGGGACCGCTGGCAGTCCTTTAGGCAAAACCCCGCAGAAAAGCGCCCAGCCGAGAGTTGGGTGACGCGAGGCCAGCGGTCCCGGATCAAGTCCGGGACGACGGGTTTCAAGCCTTGGCTTATTCCACCAGACTCAGGCCTCTTCCAGTTCCGCGTAAGCCTCTGCTTCCTTGCCGATCAGGATGTCCGCCAGGAACCAGTAGGCCTCGCCCCAGGCGGCGAGAACTGCGTCGGTGGCGACGTCTTCGCCGAGGACTTCGCGGATAGCGGGCAGCAAGGCTTCAGCCACCAGCGGATAGTGCTCGGCCTTGACGCCGGTATCGACATGGCGCTGCACCATGCGCGCCACCGCGCCGGTCAGGTTCTGGAGCTTGTCCACGTTCTGCGCATAGCCAAGGATCGCGGCGGCGAGACGACGCGGCTGCTCGCCCGAATCCTGCGCGGCCTGGTCGAACATGGCGCGCACATCCTCGTTCTGGAACAGCCTGGCATACATGCGCGTCGTGATCTCCACCCCGTGCTGCTGGAGCGCGGGCGCGGTGGCCTTGATGATGGCGACGGTCTGTTCGCTGAGCGGAGCGGCCATTTCGATTCGTCCTCTTAAAAGATGCAAACTGAATGCATCTATACGCCGATCGCAAAAGATGTAAAGTGGATGCATCATTTCATCGGAGACTGCCCTTGCGCCTCACCGCGCACACCGACTACGCCTTGCGCATCCTGCTTCACGTCGCCGTCGATCCGGCGCGGCTGGTCTCCATCGCGCAAGTGGCCGATGCGCACGCCATCTCGCGCAACCATGCGATGAAAGTGGTCAACCTGCTCGGCAATGCCGGGTATCTGGAAACCGTGCGCGGCCGTAACGGCGGCTTTCGCCTCGGTCGGCCGGCGGATCGGATCACGCTGGGCGAAGTGGTGCGCCTGACGGAGCCGAACATCACCCCGGCCGATTGCGGCAACTGCCTGCTCCAGGCCGCCTGCGGCCTTTCCGCGATCCTGCGCCAGGCGATGAGCGCCTTCCTGGCGGAACTGGACGCGCATACGCTGGCGGATGCGGCTGCGGGGACGAGGCTGCCGTTCCTGCTCGGCGTGCCGGGAGATTCCAGGGCCGATCCCGCGCTGTCGTGACACACCCATTGCCGCATACGCTCTGGTCGAGCACGGCCTTACCCCTCACACGGCGTCATCCCGCTTGTCCCTCCAATCCGCATTCTCCGGGAACTTTCCCCGCCCAGGCTGCGTTTCCCCTCGAAAGAGGAGAGCCTGAAATGAATATCGGAGCCGAAATTCCGTTTCGCCGCAGCAGGTTCGCGCGCAAAACGGGTTCGTTGATTCTGGATCGCCAGCGGGAAGAACATCGCCGCGATCACGAGGACGGCACCGATCCCATGCGTGTGTGGACCAAAGGTCGCTTCCGGTCGAACTGACCGGACCGATTCCCCCTTGTCGGAGCGACCTGACGGCGCGCCGGAACGCAACTTGATTGCGTTCCGGCGCGTATTCCTGTGCCTAGGGAAACGTCGTATACGTCATTTGAGCAATGCGGCTGATCCGGCGCCCCTTGCGCTTGCAACCCCTGGTTTTCTGCGCTTCAAACGCGCCCATTGATCATCTCGGCACCCGCCTGCGATGTCTCGAAAAGGCGTCGCACGTTCGTTTGGACATTCCCCCAAGGGCTGCCGAAGCCAGGAGAAAAACCGCATGAAGACCCGGCTCATGGCCGCCGCTGCTCCGCTCGTGCTCGGCGCGGCCCTGCTTGGAGGATTTTCCGTGACGGCACTTGCCAAGACCGCCCCGAAGACCGCTTCCGCTGCTCCCGCCTATACCGGCCCCTTCGCCAAGCCGAGCACGCTGCCGCTCCATGCGCCGGACTTCACGCAGTACAAGGACAGCGACTGGCAGCCCGCGATCGAGGCCGGCATTGCCGCCAAGCGCGCCGAGATCAAGGCCATCGCCGCCAACAAGGCCAAGCCGACGTTCGAGAACACGATCGTCGCGATGGAGCGTACCGGCTCGCTCTACGACCGCGCCTACAACGTCTTCAGCCAGCTGACCTCGGCCAATACCAACGATACGCTGGATGCCATCGACACCGCCGTGAGCCCGCAGGTTTCGGCGCTCAACGACGACATCTACCTCGACGATGCGCTGTTCGCCCGCGTCAAAGCCGTGCATGACAGCGCCGCAGGAAAGGCCCTGACCGGCGAGGACGCCATGCTGCTGGCGACCACTTACGACAAGTTCGTCCATCGCGGCGCCCTGCTTTCGGCTGCGCAGAAGGTCGAGCTGAAGGCGATGAACCTGGAGATCGCCAAGCTCGAAACCGCCTTCGCGCAGAAGCTGACCACGGCCACCGCCGCCAAGGCGCCGATCTTCGACACCGCCGCGCAGCTCGACGGGCTCTCGCAGACCGAGATCGCCGCCGCCGCCAAGCTGGCCGCCGACAAGGGCCATGCCGGCAAGTTCATGCTGGCGCTGGACAACACCACGCAGCAGGCCGCGCTCACCAGCCTCAAGAACCGCGACAGCCGCACGAAACTGTGGGACGCCAGCGTCAACCGCACCTCGGGCGGCGACCAGTACGACACCACCGGGATGATCACGCAGATCGCCACGCTTCGCGCGAAGAAGGCGAAACTGCTCGGCGCGCCCGACTTCGCGACGTACCAGATGTACGACCGCATGGTGAAGACGCCCGCCAAGGCGATGGAGTTCATGAAGGGCTTCGTCCCCGCCCTGCGCGCCACGCAGGACCGCGAGGCCGGCCTGCTCGAAGCTGCCGCGAAGGCCGAAGGCCAGAACATCAAGCTGGAGCCCTGGGACTGGTCCTACTACGCCGAGAAGGTCCGCAAGGCGAAGTACGACCTCGACGAGAACCAGATCAAGCCCTACTTCGAAGTCTGGCGCACCCTTGAGGACGGCGTGTTCTATGCCGCCAACAAGACCTACGGCCTGACCTTCAAGCGCCGCACCGACCTGCCGGTCTACCACCCGACCATGCGCGCCTACGACGTGATAGACGCCGACGGCAAGCAGCTGGCGATCTTCTACTTCGATCCCTTCGCCCGCTCCAACAAGCGCGGCGGCGCCTGGATGAACAATTTCGTCGAGCAATCCTACCTGCTCGGTGAAAAGCCCGTCGTCAGCAATACCCTGAACATCGCCCCGCCAGCCGAAGGCCAGCCCGCGCTCGTCAGCTTCGACAACGTGGAGACCATGTTCCACGAATTCGGCCACGCGCTGCACGGCTTCTTCGCCAGCCAGAAGTACCCCTCGCTCTCGGGCACCAACACCGCGCGTGACTTCGTGGAGTTCCCCAGCCAGTTCAACGAGAACTTCGCGACGATCCCCGAAGTGCTGAACAACTACGCCAAACACTACCAGACCGGCGCGACGATCCCGGCGGAGCTGATCGCCAAGATCAAGGCCGCCGAGACCTTCAACCAGGGCCTGGGCCTGGGCGAGACGCTGTCGGCGGCGATGGTCGACATCCAGTGGCACCAGCTGTCGCCGGAAGAAGCCGCGCAGCCGCCGATGGCCTTCGAGGCCAAGGCCCTGGCTGCCACCGGGCTCAACACCGACATGATCCCGCCGCGCTACAAGACCCCGTACTTCCGCCATATCTGGGACAACGGCTATGCGGCCGGGTACTATTCGTACATCTGGACCGAGATGCTCGCGCACGACGGCTGGGACTGGGTGGAAAAGCACGGCGGCATGACCCGCGCGAACGGCGACCACATCCGCAAGACCTTCCTCGGCCAGGGCCACACCAAGGACTTCGCGGAACTCTACCGCGACTTCACCGGCCATGACCCTGAGGTCCAGCCGATGCTGGAAGCGCGCGGTCTGGCACCCAAGGCGAAATAAGGACGAGGCTCGCGGCTGAAGCCCGTCCCGCGAGCCGCCGGATGACGCGAAGGGCTCCGTTCACGGGAACGGAGCCCTTCTTACATCTCGTCGTCCCGGACTTGATCCGGGACCGCTGGCCGTGAACAACCCACCTCTCCGCGAGGCGCTTCCCTGCGAGCTATCGCCTGAAGGATTGCCAGCGGTCCCGGATCAAGTCCGGGACGACGACGATCTTCTAGCGGGCCCTCCGGCTGGACCGACGCAACCGCGCCAAACACGAAAAAGCCGCCGCTCCGTATTCCGAAGCGGCGGCTTTTTCGTTCTTCGAATCTCAGAACGAACATCTGGGGGCGGCACCGGTCCAGCCCCCTAGGCCGGTGCCGCAAACTCTCAGAATTCGATCGAGGCGGAGGCCTTGAAGGTGCGCGGGCCGCCCTGGAGCAGCTGGGTGCCGCTGGTCGAGAAGGCCGATGCCCAGTAACGCTTGTTCGCCACGTTATCGACGTTGAAGCGCAGCGTCAGCGGCATGTCGCCGCCGATCAGCGCCACATAGCGGGCGCCGAGATCGAAGCGGGTCCAGTCGTTCAGCTCCAGCGTATTAGCCCGGTTCACCGCCTGCTTGCCGGTGTAGACCACGCGCCCGGTCAGGGTCAGCGCAGGGAGGAACGGCAGATCCCACTCGACGTTGGCGTTGGCGAGCCAGTCGGGCACGCCCGCTGCGTCGTTGCCCTGGTCCACGCCGCCATCGGTGCGGCGCAGTTCCGCGTCGGTGTAGGTCACGCCGCCGATGACGCGCAGGCCGTCGACGGGCTCGCCGTCGATGGTGAACTCCACGCCCCGGTTACGCTGCTGGCCATAGTTGCCGTACTCGTAGGAGCCGGCATTGTCGGCGTCGGGGCGGTAGAAGGTGTTCGGCTTGTCGATCTGGAACACCGCGAGACCCGCGTTGAAGCGGCCCATCGCGAGCTTGCCGCCCACTTCGTACTGCACCGACTTGACCGGCGCCAGCACCTGCCCGCCGTTGGTGACAGGGAAGATGGTGCCGCCGACATCGACCGTGGCGCTGGCCTGGGTGCCGGGTATCAGCCCCTCAATGCGGTTGCCATAGAGCGAGAGGCCCGCGACCGGCTTGATCACCACGCCAACCACCGGCGTGATCGCGTCCTTGTTGTAACCGCCCTGCTTTGCACCGGTGGCGTAGGAGTAAGAGGTAGTCTTGATTTGCTGAAGGCGCAGGCCGCCGGTGATCAGGATGCGGTCTTCCCAGAAGCCCACCGTGTCCGAGGCGAAGACGCTGGCAACGCGGGTGCGGCTGATCGGAAACGGATCGTCCAGATTACCGCCCAGGAAAGCGGAATCCGGTATAACCACGACCGGCGTGTCGTAGAGATTTGTGGCGAAAGAGCCGGAGAAGTCATAGGCGTTGCGGTTCACCTGCCAGCTCGCCGCGACGCCGATATTGATCTCGTGGCTCACGCCGCCGCCGTTCAGTTTGACGCGCAGGCCGGTTGTGGCGGATTCGTTGTTATCGGTGCGCGGAACATAGGAATGGCTGCCCGTGGCTGCTCCGGTAACCGGGTCAGTCACGTTGATCGCCGCCGTGATCTGGTCCTCCTTGCCGTCGCGCGCGCCGACCTTGGCATAGATCATGGCGTTGTCGGCCAGATCGTATTCGAGGCTGAGGGTGCCGAAGAAGTCTTCGGTCTGGATCTTGCTCCAGGGCTGCGAATAGTTGGCGTCCGCCTTGGGCACGCGCGGGATCGCATTGGTGATGCCCACCTTCGGACGCCAGTTGCTCTGGCGCAGGCGCTGGTAGTTCACGTTCAGCATGGCGCGCAGCGGGCCGCTGTCATAGTCGACCGTGCCGCCCAGCACGTAGCTGGAGTGGAACTCGTTATCGATGGCGATGTCGCCGCGCCGGGCCGAGCCGTTGACACGCACGCCCCATTCGCCGTTCGGGCCGAACCGGCGGGCGACGTCGAGCGCGCCCGAGAAATGCGAGTCCGAGGTGTAGCCGACCGTCGCGCGGATCATGTCGCGCTCCGCCTTCTTCGGCAGCAGGTTGACGCTGCCGCCGATGCCGCTGCCGCCGGGAGCAGCGCCGTTGAGGAAGGCGCTGGCGCCATTGATCACCTGCACCGACGAGAACAGCTCGGGCGCCACCAGCTGGCGCGGGGTGATGCCGTAGAGACCGTCGAAGCCGACGTCGTCCGAGGCCAGTTCGAAGCCGCGGATCACGAAGACTTCACCGGCGATGCCGAAGCCCAGGGTGGTGCGGATGGTCGGATCGTTCTCCAGCACTTCACCCAGGCTGTCGGGCTGCTGGTTGAGGATCAGCGCTTCGTTGTAGGCGCGCAAGTTGAACGGAATGTCCTCTGCCGCCTTGTCGCCCAGCGCGCCCAGGCTGCCGCTGCCGCTGACCTGCGTCTGGTTCGCCCGCTGCGCGGTGACCAGGATGTCGTCGGAACTGGCCGGCGCTTCCTGCGCCGTGGCCGCCATCGGCGCAAGCATGCAGGTGCCTGCCAGGAGAAGCGCCGAAAAGCGGATGGAACTGCGGGTTTCGATCGACATGGCGTTATCCCTGAAAACGATTTCATCCCAGTGCAATTCTGCCCGAGGCGATTTTCACGCGCCATGCCGCATATGCGAATGCGTTGCAATAGCCCGAAAGGGAATGCGGGATCGGAGATCTAGAACTGTTGCCGGAAATCCACGGCCAGCGGTGCGGGGGCGCCGATCGAAAGCGCGCGTTCGCCGGGTTCGCCCAGCCAGTGCGCGGGGCAGTTCCACACCCGGCCGATGACCTCGTGCGAGAGCGCCATTTCCGGCGGTCCTTCCGCCTCAACCCTGCCCTTCGCCAGCACCATGACCTGATCGGCGTGGTTCATCGCCGTCGCCAGATCATGGAGTACCAGGACCACGCCCTTGCCTGCCCGCGCCTGCTGGCGAAACCGCTGCATCAGCGCCGCGCCGTGGGCAAGGTCGAGGCTGGCGAACGGCTCATCGGCGAGCAGCCAGCCGGGCTGGGTCGCCAGGACGCGGGCCATCAGCGCACGGGCGCGTTCGCCGCCCGAGAGCGTGGAGACCGGCCGATGGCGCAAGTCCTGCAGGTCCATCGCGGCGATGGCGTCCTCGATCGCGGCCTGCGCTTCGGCGGCGGGAGCGTCGCGCCACGGCAGGCGGCCGAGCGATATCAGCACTTCCACCGAAACGTCCCAGGCCACTTCGGGCGACTGCGGCAGATAGCCGATCCATTGCGACCGCTGGGCGAGCGAAACGGCGGTGAGCGGGCGCCCGCCCATCACCGCCTGGCCTGCGTCAGGCCGGATCAGGCCGGCGATCACCGACAGCAGTGTGGACTTGCCCGCCCCGTTGGGGCCGCAGATCGCGGTGACCATGCCCCGGCGGCAATTGAGCGAGACGCCGTCGAGGCGCCCTGCCACCGTCACGTTATCGGCCCCGAAGCTCACGCCACCATCCCCCGCCGCATACGCAGCAGCAGTCGCAGGAAGAACGGCGCGCCCAGCAGGCTGAGCGCGATGCCCAGCCGCAGTTCACCGCCCGCCAGCGGAAGAATGCGGCAAAGGCAGTCCGCGATCAGGAGCAGCAGCGCTCCGGCCAGCGCGGAAGGCAGGATCAGCGAGGACGGCTTGCGGTCGGTCATCGGCCGCACCAGATGCGGCACCATCAGGCCGACGAAGCCGATGATCCCGGCCACCGCCACGCCAGCGCCGACGACCAGCCCCACGCCCACGATCATCAGCGCCTGAAGCCGCAGCGGCTCCACGCCCAGCGAGCGCGCGGCCATCTCGCCCAGGGTCATGGCGTCGAGGTCGCGTCCGGCGTAGAGCAAGACGCCGATCCCCGCGAGCGTCAGCGGCGTCGCGATCCAGACTTCGCGCCACGACCGGTCGGCCAGAGAGCCCATCATCCAGGTGACGATCTCGCTCATCGCGAAAGGCGAAGGGCTGAGGCTGATCGCCAGGCTCATCAGCGCACCCGCCAGGCTGGACACCATGAGCCCCGCCAGCGTGAACAGTGCCACGCCGCCGCCGCGTCCGGCGATCAGCGCCAGCAGGGTCATCGCCCCGCCCGCCCCGATCAGCGCGAAGACCGGCAGCATCCAGGGGGCCGAGGCATAGCCGGTCCAGAAACTCAGCACCGCGCCCAGCGCCGCGCCCGGCGCGATGCCGAACAGGCCGGGGTCGGCCAGCGGATTGCGGAGGTAGCCCTGCATCGCCGCGCCCGACGCCCCCAGGCCAGCGCCCAGCACGAGCGCCAGCACCGCGCGCGGCATGCGCAATTGCAGGAGGATGATCGAGGCGCTGTGCAGTTCCGGCGCCAGGGGGTTGATCCAGACGCGGCCCGCCAGCAACGACAGCGGCACCGCGATACAGAGCGCGATGGCCAGCAGCAGGACGAAACGCAGGTTCATGGCCGGGGCGAAGACGTCCCTGAGTGCGGCGCCTGCGACAAATGCCGCGACAGGACGTAAGCCCGGCGGGCCGCCGCCAGCTCG
The DNA here is from genome assembly GCF_044987305.1 of Novosphingobium sp. ZW T3_23. Lineage (NCBI taxonomy): Bacteria > Pseudomonadati > Pseudomonadota > Alphaproteobacteria > Sphingomonadales > Sphingomonadaceae > Novosphingobium > Novosphingobium sp. ZW T3_23. The sequence goes on along the minus strand of NZ_JBJDRF010000013.1, from coordinate 24,101 downwards.
TCCAGCGCGCGCGGAATGGTAGGTCCGCCACACCACAGGATGGAACGGCTGAGCTGGAACCGCCGGGTACTCTTCAGCGCGGAAAGCGCCGGATGGTGCAGCATTCGATCCTCCTCGGCGAGCGGATCGCCCACCGCGAAGACCACGCGCGGCGGGTCCGCCAGCACGTTCTCCAGAGGCAGGTAATCGGCCTGGGAAAGACCTCGCGCGCCGGCAACATTCGTAAAGCCCGTGTGCCTCATCATGTCAACGATCAGGGTCCGGTCTCCGGCGACAAGTCCACCGGATTCCCACACCAGTGCCGGAATCTGTCGCCACGCAGGCGGCGGCGCGTTGCGGGCCACGGCAGCGTCGATCCGCGCGACGAGCTTCTCGCCCTTCCCGGCATGGCCCGCCAGCCGCGCCAGTTCGCGCACCTGCTCGCGCGCGGAGGCGAGGTCGGGGGCGATCGGCATCTTGACCAGCCGGTACCCCAGCCGCCGAAACGCCGCCTCGCTGGCGGGATCGAGGAAGGCGCTGGCCACCACCACGCGCGGATGGATCGTCGCCACTTCCTCCACGGTCCCGGAGATCGCGCGAAAACGCCCGGCCTCCGCCATGGGCATGGAGCTGCTTTCGGGATCGTGGCTATAGCTGGAGATGGCCAGCAGCTGCCCCGGCCCGGTCACTTCGGCCAGGATCGCATCGGTGCAGGGGTTGAGCGAGACGATCGTCGGCCCGGAACCGCCGGAGGCTGTCCTTCCGCCGGAGGCTGGCCTTCCGCCGGGCGGTTCCGCGGGGGCGGCCTCGGTGGTGCCACCGCCCCCGCAGCCCGCCAGTATTGCCGAGCCGGCCAGAGCCAGCACGACAAGGAACCGCCGGGCCTTGCGCCTGCCCCGTACAACCGCGGTCGTCAGGGCAGACGACAGGATCACATCTTCACCCGAACCCCGGCATAAGCCGCGCGTCCGGGCGTGCCGTATGTCCGCACGACTTCGTAATGCTCGTCGAACAGGTTCTCGATACGGCCGTAGACCTGGATATTCTGCGTCACATCATAGGCGGTGCGCAGGCCGACCACGACGTTTCCGCCGAGATAATTGACGTTGGCGACGTCATCGTAGCGTCCGCCGCCCACGCGCAGATCGGCGCCAAGGCGGAAGCCCGCCGCCCAGCGCTTGTCGAGGCTGGCATAGAGGTTGGTCTTGGGGCGACGGGCCAGGCGCGCGCCGGTGATCTCGTTGGTGGCGTCGAGGTAGGTGGCCGAAAGGCTCATGTCGAAGCCCTCCCAGTCGGTCGCCTGCATGCCCAGTTCCACGCCCTTGGCGCGGGCGCGGCCGACATTGTAGTAGTTCCACGCGGCCAGATCGTAGTCGATCAGGTTCTTCGTCTTGCGATCGAAGTAGGTGACCGAGAACGTGCCGTGGCCATCCGCGAAAGGCTGCTCCACGCCCACGTCCCAGGACTTCGACGTCTCGGGATCGAGCGCGCGGAAGCCGGCGTTGGTGTAGAGCTGGTAGAGCGACGGCGCCTTGAAGCCCTCGCCATAGCTGGCGCGCAGGATCGGGGCTTCCGCGCTGCCGCCGATCACCCAGGCGCCGTTGGCCGAGAAAGTGGTCTTGCTGCCGAAGTCCGAATTGTCGTCATAGCGCACGCCGCCGTTCAGGGTCAGGCCGGTAACCGGGCGCAGGGTGACCATGCCGAAGACGCTGTCGATCGAGGTGGAATCCTTCGAGCCGTAGTTGTCCGAGAACTTCTGCTTCTCGGTTTCGGCGCCGACCAGCACGCTGACCATGTCGATCGGGGTGTAGGAGACCTGCCCCTCGAAGCGATCGTTACGGCCGTTGGTGGTGAAGGGACCGAAGACCGCGTCGTCGGAGATGCGGCGCGTATCGGTAAGGCCATAGCCGAGCCGCGCGGTGAGGCGGCCATCGAGGCCCTTGTAGCGCAAGTTAGCGTAGCCCACGGTGTCGCGCTTCATGCCCACGTTCAGGGCATCGGCCCCGGTATTGTCGTAGTCGTAGTTGGCCTTGGTCCAATAGGTTCCGGCGTCGGCGGAAAGGCCCTCCACGATCTGCACTTCGGCGCGGGCATAGGCGCTCTTGCTTTCGAAGCCGTCCTTTTCGGTGCCACCGCGGCGCTCGTTGAAGGCGGAATAGCCGTCACCCTTGAGCCAGTTGCCGCCCAGCGTCAGGCCGACCGGACCCAGTTTGCCCGCTGCCGAGGCGCCGAGCTGCTTCTGGTCGCGCCAGCCGTATTCCGCCTGCCCGCGCGCGGTCCATTCATCGGTCGGGCGCGCGGTGATGAGGTTGATCACGCCGCCGATGGCCCGGCTGCCCCAGAGCACGCCGGACGATCCGCGCACCACTTCGATGCGATCGAACTGGCCCACCGTCAGGCTGCCGAAGTCGAAACCGCCGCCCACGTCGCCCGGATCGTTGATCCGCACGCCGTCGATCAGCACCAGGCTCTGCGCGTTCTCGGCGCCGCGGATGAAGACGCTGGCGGGCTGGCCGAAGCCGCCCGACTGGGTGAAGGTCACGCCCGGCAGGCGCGCCAGCACGTCGGTGGCGGTGACCGCCTGGGTGCGCTCGATATCCTCGCGGGTGACGACCGAGACGGACTGGCCGATCTCGCTCGTGGGCGTTTCGGTGCGGGTCGCGGTGACGACGATATTATCGATTGCGGCTTCGTCCGCCAGTGCGGCGGTGGCAAAAGGCGTTGAGACCGCGAGTGCGGTCCCCAGCATAAACAGGTATTTCACGCGTATTCCTCCAACCTGAACGACAAGTGCCGTCCATGGCGGAGCCGCGCGCCTTTCCTCATGCGCGCGGGCTCGCTGCATGCCGGGACACCCCGCCCGGCTGCGGAACGACCGTCACAGGCAGGTCTCCTGGCTCCCGGATCGTCGCGCCGCCTCCCGCCTTCCCGGTATGACCCAGTGGCATCGCGTGGAAGGGGCGCTCCCCGGTCACAGTTGCGGGGGCAGCTTTTCGACTTGCGCCGAAATTCCCACCAGGTCCTAAGACTTGGGGCCCGGCTCCGGGCCACCCATGACGTATCGCGCCGATACTGGGCAGCGGGGGGATTGGCAAGCGGGGCGGATGGGTGACCTTCCGGTATCGCCGGGGGAAATCACAAAGAGAGTCTTAAGCGATTCAGGCTATCCCGCGCGCCTGTGCCGCTTCGGGACGGGCCCATCTCGGCGGGTGCCGCGCGGACCAAAGCAGGATAGGCGCGAAGGGCGCCTCATGCGAGGACGTACCGAGAGGATCCGAATTGACCGCCGCCAACCGCCCATCCTGCACCGAAAACTGGGAACCGCGTCCGCGTGATTTCCAGGGCAATTTCGTGCGCGGCGGACGCAAGCGGCTCCAGCGCAGGCGGCGTCGGTGGACGCTCTGCGCCGCCTCGCTCGTGGCGGTCGCCCTCCCCGCCTTCGCTTCCCCGCCGCTTGCAGCATGGGAGCCGTTCCCCTTCGCTGACGCCACCGCTGCCGACCAGACCGTGCTGCCCATGCCGTTCGAACAACCGGGTGCCAGCTTCCCCGGCTCGGCCTATTACTATCTCGAAGCCGAGCAGCCGGTGCTCAAGGTCGGGGAAGGCATTCATTCGGATGCGGACGGCGGCGCCATCGGCCCCGTCGCCCGCGCGCTCAGGATCGACAATTCCGGCGTGGACCGCAGCCGCGCTCTCCAGTGCCTCACCGCCGCGATCTATTACGAAGCCGCCAGCGAGCCCGACGGCGGCCAGCGCGCGGTGGCGCAAGTCGTGCTCAACCGGGTGGCGCATCCGGCCTATCCCAAGACCGTCTGCGGCGTCGTCTATCAGGGGTCGGAGCGACCGACCGGCTGCCAGTTCTCCTTCACCTGCGACGGATCGCTGGCGCGGGCGCCACAGCGCTACTTCTGGCAGCGCGCCGAAGAGGTGGCCCAGGCCGCGCTCTCGGGCCAGGTCTATGCGCCGGTCGGGCTGGCCACGCATTATCATACCATCCAGATCAACCCCTACTGGGCGCCGAGCCTCCATTACCTCACGACGATCGGCGCGCACCGTTTCTATGCCTTCAACGGCGCCGCCGGAAACCCGGCCTCGTTCCGTTTCGCCTATCTCGGCGGAGAACCGCTCGCCGCGCCGCATCGCCGCGACGATTCCGCCGCCAGCGCCTTGGCCAGCGCCGCGCTAGACCCGCTGGCCGTGCAACGCACATTCGAGGAAGCGCCTGTCCGGGTGGAAACCGTAGCAGTTCCGGCCGCGCAGGCCGCGCCCTCCGGCCCCGCCTATTCAAACCCCGCCTATTCCAGCGACGTGCGCGAACGCGGCGGCGAGGATCTCTACCGCGCGCGCAATCTGCCTGAAGCTACCGGCGTGCGCCCGGAATACGCCAATTCCGGCAAATGGATCGCCCAGCCCGAAGCTAGGCCCAAAAGCTAGACGCGGGCCTCAAGGATTCGCGAAATATCGGCCGCAAGGTTTCAGCAACCATACGCCCTCACCAAGACTTAGCGGCTTCATCCTATAACTAAGGTCCGAGACGCCGCTCCAGGGCGTCCTTCAACAAGAGGCGCGCTTTACCATGGCCATCCGCTTTTCCGCTGCCCGGAAACGCTCCTGCCCCGTGATCGTGCGCGCCCTCTGCCCGTCGGTGCCGCTCTGCGCCGCCAACGATAACACGGCGGCACGCCTTCGCTCCCATCGCCGCCGGGACATCCGCGAAGCCGCCTCCGACACCGTTGCCGACACCGCCAACGAGCGCATCTTCGCCGAGGCGCTGCGCCATTTCTCCCGCCACGGCCTGTCCGCCGCCGCTCATGCTCGCGCCAATGCCGCAGCCGCGCGCCTGGCCGGTGACGACGCGGCATGCACCTGGTGGATCGCGATCTGCCGCCAGCTCGACCGCCGCATGGCCGATGCCTTCGCGCGCCGCATCGGCAACGGCTGAGAGACAGGCGAAATCGTATCCTGCAGAAGGCGCGGACAAACTCCCGCCCCGGGAAACATTCCGCAAGACCAGCGACACCCACCGTTAGCGTCCAGCCTCTACAATAGGCTGGCACACTCATTCGACGCGACCGCCTGCCCTTTCCTCGGGGCGACTCGCAGAAGGTGACGCTTGCCGGTCACCCGCGCGTGCGAGAGACTCGAAGCCGGCATGCAGCGGATGCAATCTGCGCCTTGCCGATTGCGTAAAAGAGGCCGAAACCCTCGTTTCGGGCGGCGTTTTCCGCGCACTCCCATGGCTTATTGCAATTGCGAACTATTATCAGTAAAAAGCGACGCATGAGCCCTCTGCATGGGCTTTTCCCGGTTGCATTGTCGGTTCGGGGGGCGTAGGCCGCCCGGCATTGAACACCGGCACCTGCCTCAGCGGGACAAGCGCAGGCCGCCTTTTCGTCCGTTGGTCCCGCCTTTGGGAAGGACAAGCAAGCATCATGGCTCGTAAGAAGATTGCCCTCATCGGCGCCGGCAACATCGGCGGCACCCTCGCGCACCTCGCCGCGCAGAAGGAACTGGGCGATATCGTCCTCTTCGACGTGGCTGAAGGCCTGCCCCAGGGCAAGGCTCTGGACCTGTCGCAGTGCGGCCCCGTTGAAGGCTTCGACGCCAAGATCACCGGCACCAACGACTATGCCGACATTGCCGGCGCAGACGTCATCATCGTCACCGCCGGTGTCGCCCGCAAGCCCGGCATGAGCCGCGACGACCTGCTGGGCATCAACCTCAAGGTGATGAAGTCGGTCGGCGAAGGCATCGCCGCCAATGCACCCGACGCATTCGTGATCTGCATCACCAACCCGCTCGACGCGATGGTCTGGGCGCTGCGCGAATTCTCGGGCCTTCCCCACAACAAGGTCGTCGGCATGGCCGGCGTGCTCGACTCGGCCCGCTTCTCGACCTTCCTCGCCTGGGAATTCGGCGTCTCGATCCGCGACGTGAACACGTTCGTGCTCGGCGGCCACGGCGACACCATGGTGCCGGTCGTGCAGTACTCGACCGTCAACGGCATCCCGGTTCCGGACCTCATCAAGCAGGGCCGCACCACCCAGGAAAAGATCGACGCGATCGTCCAGCGCACCCGTTCGGGCGGCGGCGAGATCGTCGGCCTGCTCAAGACCGGCTCGGCCTTCTACGCCCCGGCCGCCTCGGGCATCGCCATGGCCGAAGCCTACCTGAACGACCAGAAGCGCATCCTGCCGATCGCCGCCTATGTCGACGGTCAGTACGGCGTTGACGGCCTCTATGTCGGCGTCCCCGCCGTGATCGGCGCCAATGGCGTCGAAGAGATCATCGAAATCGAGCTGGACGGCGAAGCCAAGACCAACCTTCAGGTCTCGGTCGACGCGGTCAAGGAACTGCTGGTCGCCTGCAAGGGCATCGACGGCACTCTCGCCTGATCCGAACTAGACGGCCCCGCCCGCCCCGTAATTCGACGGGGCGGGCGGGGCTTCGGCCTATCCGGCCGTTGATTTTACGATCTGGACGGTTGCACTTCGCGGAATTTGCGCCAAGGCGCTTCCCAAGCCGGAATCGGCCTACACCAGGAACAGGAATTAGGATTCCCCTATGTCCATTCTCGTCAACAAGAACACCAAGGTCATTACCCAGGGTATGACCGGTGCCACCGGCACCTTCCACACCGAACAGGCCCTTGCGTACGGTACGCAGATGGTCGCCGGCGTGACCCCCGGCAAGGGCGGCACGACCCACATCGGTCTGCCGAACTACAACACCGTCGCCGAAGCCAAGGCCGCGACCGGTGCGACCGCCACCTGCATCTACGTTCCGCCGCCGTTCGCGGCCGACTCGATCCTGGAAGCGATCGACGCCGAGATGGAACTGATCGTCGCGATCACCGAGGGTATCCCGGTTCTCGACATGGTCCGCGTGAAGCGCGCCCTCTCGGGCTCGAAGTCGCGCCTGATCGGTCCGAACTGCCCCGGCGTCCTGACCCCCGGCGAATGCAAGATCGGCATCATGCCCGGCAGCATCTTCTCCAAGGGTTCGGTCGGCGTCGTCTCGCGCTCGGGCACGCTCACCTATGAAGCCGTGTTCCAGACCACCAACGCCGGTCTCGGCCAGACCACCGCAGTCGGCATCGGCGGCGACCCGGTCAACGGCACCAACTTCATCGACGTCCTGGAACTGTTCCTGGCCGACGACGAGACCAAGTCGATCATCATGATCGGCGAAATCGGCGGCAGCGCCGAAGAAGAAGCGGCCCAGTTCCTCAAGGACGAAGCCAAGCGCGGCCGCAAGAAGCCCATGGCGGGCTTCATCGCGGGCCGCACGGCGCCTCCGGGCCGCCGCATGGGCCACGCCGGCGCGATCGTGTCGGGCGGCCAGGGCGGCGCCGAGGACAAGATCGCGGCGATGGAAGAAGCGGGCATCCGCGTCTCCGCCTCGCCGTCGCTTCTGGGTGAAACCCTTGTGGAAGTCCTCAAGGAACTCGCCTGACCCAATACCTGCGGGCGGCGCTGATCTGCGGATTTGCGCCGCCTGTGGACCCACAGGCGATCCGGCACGTTCGAGATGCCGGACGCACAATGCGAACGAAACGGCCCCTCCTCTCCCTCGGGACCATCGAACGCACTATTTAGCTTGGTAGCGCCGGCCGTTTTCCGGCGCGACAAAAGGTGACACCCGATGGGCGACGAAAGTTTCGACTTCACCCCCGATGAGGCCCTCGACGGGCCGCAGGCCGGCCCGAGCTGGCAGCGCAAGAACTGGCCGCTCGTAGGCGCGGATTTCGAGGACGACCTGACCCAGGGCCTCGACCCCAGCGCCCTCAAGATCAAGATCGAGAAGGCAGCGGCAAAGGGCGGCCAGAAGGTCGACCAGTCCCGCATAGACGAAGCCGCGGCCGACGCAATCCGCGCCATGATGCTGATCCGCACATATCGCGTGCGCGGTCACCTGGCTGCCGAACTCGACCCGCTGGGCCTCAACCAGCGCCAGCTTCCCGCTGACCTCACGCCCGAATACCACGGCTTCGTAGGCGCCGCGCAGGACCGTCCGGTCTACGTCGGTGGCGCGCTCGGCCTGGAGTGGACGACCGTCCGCGAGATCGTGCAGATCCTGCGCGCGAACTATTGCGGCAAGGTCGGCCTCGAATACATGCACATCGCCGATGTCGAGGAACGCCGTTTCCTCCAGGAGCGCATGGAAGGCGCCGACAAGGAAATCGAGTTCACCCCCGAAGGCAAGAAGGCGATCCTTCAGGCCGTCGTGCGCGGTGAGCAGTACGAGAAGTTCCTCGGCAAGAAGTACGTCGGCACCAAGCGCTTCGGCCTCGACGGCGGCGAAGCCATGATCCCGGCGCTCGAAGCGGTGATCAAGTACGGCGGCACGCTGGGCGTCAAGGAGATCGTCTACGGCATGGCCCACCGCGGCCGCCTGAACGTGCTCGCGAACGTCCTCGCCAAGCCCTACAAGGTCATCTTCCACGAATTCTCGGGCGGCACCGCCAATCCGGAAGACGTGGGCGGCTCGGGCGACGTGAAGTACCACCTCGGCACTTCGGCCGACCGTGAGTTCGACGGCATCAAGGTCCACATGAGCCTGATGCCCAACCCGTCGCACCTCGAAACCGTCGATCCGGTGGTGCTCGGCAAGGTCCGCGCCTACCAGACCATCGCCGACGACATCGGCGACGACATCGGCCCCGGCGCCAAGCACAAGCAGGTGCTGCCGGTCCTCATCCACGGTGACGCGGCCTTCGCCGGCCAGGGCATCATCTGGGAGTGCTTCGGCCTCTCGGGCGTGAAGGGCTACAACACCGGCGGTTGCATCCACTTCATCATCAACAACCAGATCGGCTTCACGACGAGCCCGCAGTTCGCGCGCAACTCGCCGTACCCGTCGGACGTGGCCAAGGGCGTCCAGGCGCCGATCCTGCACGTCAACGGCGACGATCCGGCTGCCGTGACCTTCGCCTGCAAGCTGGCGATCGACTATCGCCAGACCTTCGGCCGCGACATCGTGATCGACATGTGGTGCTATCGCCGCTTCGGCCACAACGAAGGCGACGAGCCCGGTTTCACGCAGCCGCTGATGTACCAGAAGATCCGCCAGCACCCGCCGGTCAGCAAGATCTATGGCGATCGCCTGAAGCAGGAAGGCGTCATCGACGACACGTTCCTGGCGCAGACGGAAGCGGACTTCACCGCCCATCTCGAAGACCAGTTCGAGGCGGCCAAGACCTACAAGGCCAACCAGGCCGACTGGTTCTCCGGCCAGTGGAGCGGCTTCCACAAGCCCGCCGACCCCGAAACCGCGCGCCGCAACGTCGACACCACGATCGAGAACAAGCTGTTCGACAGCCTCGGCCGTACCCTGACCACGGTTCCCGAAGGCCTGACCGTCCACAAGACGTTGGCCCGCGTGCTCTCGGCCAAGGAAGAGATGTTCAAGTCGGGCGAAGGCTTCGACTGGGCCACGGCGGAAGCGCTCGCTTTCGGCAGCCTCGTCACCGAGGGCTACAACGTGCGCCTCTCGGGCCAGGACTGCGAACGCGGCACCTTCTCGCAGCGTCACTCGGTCTGGGTCGACCAGACGGACGAGCGCAAGTACACGCCGCTGACCACCCTGCCCCACGGCCGCTTCGAGGTTCTGAACTCGACGCTGTCGGAATACGGCGTGCTCGGCTTCGAGTACGGCTTCGCCAGCGCCGATCCGAAGACGCTGGTGCTCTGGGAAGCGCAGTTCGGTGACTTCGCCAACGGTGCGCAGATCATCATCGACCAGTACGTCGCCTCGGCCGAGTCCAAGTGGCTGCGCGCCAACGGCCTCGTCATGCTGCTGCCCCACGGCTACGAAGGCCAGGGTCCGGAGCACTCGTCGGCGCGTCTGGAACGGTACCTGCAGCTCTGCGCGCAGGACAACATCCAGGTCTGCAACATCACGACGCCCGCGAACTACTTCCACGTTCTGCGCCGTCAGATGCACCGCCCGTTCCGCAAGCCGCTGATCATCATGACCCCGAAGTCGCTGCTCCGCCACCCGCTGGCGAAGTCGGCCGCATCGGAGTTCACCAGCGGCACCTTCTCGCGCATCCTGTCCGATCCCAAGGGCTCGGAAGACGCCGCGACCAAGAAGGTCATCCTGTGCTCGGGCAAGGTCTTCTACGACCTGCTCGAAGCCCGCGATGCCGCCGAGATCGACGATACCCAGATCATCCGCATCGAGCAGCTCTACCCCTTCCCGGGCGAGCCGCTGGCCCAGCGCCTGTCGCGCATGCCGAACCTCGAAGAGGTCGTGTGGTGTCAGGAAGAACCGCAGAACAACGGTTCCTGGTTCTTCGTCGAATCGCAGATCGAGGCTGCCGCCAAGGAAGCCGGAGCGGCCCAGCCGCGTCCGCGCTACGCCGGCCGCAATGCCTCGGCCTCGCCTGCCACCGGCCTCGCCAAGCGCCACGTTGCCGAACAGGCCGCGCTGGTTGCAGACGCGCTGCATCTTTCCGTTCGTTCCGAACTCCGTCGCAAGCAGAAGGCTTGAGATAAATCATGACCACCGAAGTCAAGGTCCCCGTCCTTGGGGAATCCGTCGCCGAAGCCACCATCGGCCAGTGGCTGAAGCAGCCCGGCGAAGCCGTTGCCGCTGACGAGCCCATTGCCAGCCTCGAGACCGACAAGGTCGCGATCGACGTCATGGCGCCCCACGCGGGCGTCATGGGCCAGCAGATCGCCAAGGAAGGCGACACCGTCGTCGTCGGCGCGCTGATCGCCACGATCGAAGAAGGCACTGGCGCCGCCGCCGCGCCCAAGGCCGCAGCCGCTCCGGCTGCTGCTGCCCCAGCTCCGGCGCCCGCCGCTGCCGCCGTCGCCCCCGCTGCCGCCGCCTCGGACGAAGCTTCGGCCGGTTCCTCGGTCCTCTCGCCGGCCGTGCGCCGCGCGATCCTGGAACACGGCATCGACCCGGCGACCATCAAGGGCACCGGCAAGGACGGCCGCATCACCAAGGACGACGTCCTCGAAGCGGCCAAGAACAAGCCCGCCTCGGCGCCTGTCGCAGCCTCGGCTGCTGCCGCTCCGGCCGCGCGCAGCGAGGAACGCGTCAAGATGACGCGCCTGCGCCAGACCATCGCCAAGCGCCTGAAGTCCGCGCAGGACAACGCCGCGCTGCTCACCACCTTCAACGACGTCGACATGTCGGCCGTCATCGAGGCGCGTGAGAAGTACAAGGACGTGTTCCAGAAGAAGCACGGCATCAAGCTGGGCTTCATGTCGTTCTTCGCCAAGGCTTCGGTCCTGGCGCTCAAGGACATCCCGGCCGTCAACGCGCAGATCGACGGCGACCAGATCGTCTACCACGACTACGTGGATATCTCGATCGCCGTCTCGGCCCCGAACGGCCTGGTCGTTCCGGTCGTCAAGGACTGCGACAAGCTCGGCTTCGCGGGCATCGAGAAGGCCATTGCCGAATTCGGCAAGAAGGCCAAGGAAGGCACGCTGACCATGGCCGACATGGCCGGCGGCACCTTCACGATCTCCAACGGCGGCGTGTTCGGCGGCCTGATGTCGACCCCGATCATCAACCCCCCGCAGTCGGCCGTGCTCGGCCTGCACCGCATCGAGGACCGCGCCGTCGTGCGTAACGGCGAAATCGTGATCCGCCCGATGATGTACATCGCGCTGTCCTACGATCACCGCCTGATCGACGGCCGCGAAGCGGTCACCGCGCTCAAGACGATCAAGGAAGCGATCGAGGATCCCACCCGTCTCCTCATCGACCTCTGAGTTAAGAAACCCCGCCCACCCCGATCCGGTCGGGCGGGGTTTTCACTTGAGCCGAAATGACTATTTTCCGCTCGTGCCCTGAATAGTGCGAAGCACGAGCGTACGGAGGCCTGAACAATGGCTGATTACGATTACGACGTCCTTGTCATCGGTGCCGGCCCTGGCGGCTATGTCGCAGCGATCCGCGCCGCGCAGCTCGGTCTGAAGACCGCCTGCGCCGAAGGCCGCGAGACGCTGGGCGGCACCTGCCTCAACGTCGGCTGCATCCCCTCGAAGGCGCTGCTCCACGCTTCGGAATACTTCGAAGCGGCGAAGGAAGGCGGCTCGATGGCCAAGATGGGCATCAAGGTCACGCCCGAGCTGGACCTCGACACCATGCAGGGCCAGCGCCTCGACGCGGTGAAGGGCCTGACCGGCGGCATCGAATTCCTGTTCAAGAAGAACAAGATCGACTGGCTGAAGGGCTATGCCCAGTTCAAGGACGCGCACAGCGTCGAAGTGGCCGGCAAGACCGTGACCGCCAAGAACATCGTGATCGCCACCGGTTCCTCGGTCACCCCGCTTCCGGGCGTCGAGATCGACAACGCCGGCGGCGTGGTCGTGGACTCGACCGGCGCGCTGGAATTGAAGGCCGTTCCCAAGAAGATGGTCGTCATCGGCGGCGGCGTGATCGGCCTCGAACTCGGTTCGGTCTGGCGTCGTCTCGGCGCGGAAGTCACCGTCGTCGAATTCCTCGACCAGCTCCTGCCGGGCATGGACGGCGAAGTACGCCGTGAAGCCGGCAAGATCTTCAAGAAGCAGGGCATGGCCCTGAAGCTCGGCACCAAGGTCACCGGCGTTTCGGTCGAGGGCAAGATCGCCAAGGTCACCGTCGAACCCGCCAAGGGTGGCGATGCGGAAGTCATCGAAGCCGACGTCGTGCTGGTTTCGATCGGCCGCCGTCCCAACACCGAAGGCCTCGGCCTCGGCAACATCGGCCTCGAACTGAACGCCCGCGCCCAGATCGAGACCGACCACGACTTCGCCACCAAGGTGGACGGCGTCTGGGCCATCGGCGACGTGATCCCCGGCCCGATGCTCGCCCACAAGGCCGAAGACGAAGGCATCGCGGTGGCCGAGAACATCGCGGGCCTCACCGGCATCGTGAACCATGACGTGATCCCGGGCGTGGTCTACACGCAGCCGGAATTCGCGGGTGTCGGCCTCACCGAGGAAGCCGCCAAGGAACGCGGAGCCATCAAGGTCGGCAAGTTCCCGATGCTCGCCAACTCGCGCGCCAAGACCAACCACGAGCCCGACGGCTTCGTGAAGGTGATCGCCGATGCCGAGACCGACCGCGTCCTCGGCGTGTGGTGCATCGCCTCGGTGGCGGGCACGATGATCGGCCAGGCCGCGCAGGCCATGGAATTCGGCGCGACCTCGGAAGACATCGCCTACACCTGCCACGCGCACCCGACCCACTCGGAAGCGATCAAGGAAGCGGCCATGGCCGTGCTGGGCAAGCCGATCCACATCTGATCGGCGCTCTTCCTTCCAAAAAAGAGAAAGGCCGGCGGTGCGAAAGCCCCGCCGGCCTTTCTGCATCGGGCGCTTGCGGACAGGGAACTTCAACGCCCAGACACGCTTCAGACATGATTGATCGCTACCTCTCTTGCTCAACAATTGAGCAAACCTTGCCTATAATTTAGGCATAACGAGAGGATGTAAGACGTGAGCTTCCTTGCCCTGACCGCCGCAGCAACTGCCGCTCTCGCTTCGGGCGCCGCCCCTGCCCACAGCGTGCAGATCGACCATCGCGGCGCCAGCTACGCCGTGGACTACGTCACCCATGTGGAAACCAGCTCCAAGGCGATCGGCATTTCGCAGGGCACGCGCCCCAGTTCGCGCCGCTGCATCGTCACCGCCGAAGTCAGCGTAGAGCGCCGGATCCAGCCCGCCAGCGGCAGCCGCGCGATCGCGACGCGCCTGCCGGAGACGCGCAGCTTCACGCAGAACCATCCCGGCGATTGCCGCAAGGGTGGGGACGAAGGCGCCCAGCTTGTCGCCGCCAAGTCCGACGCGATCGGCGCCCATGTCCGCGAACTCGCCTCGGCGGATCATCACGACACTCTGGCGGCCATCGACGCCGCTCGCGATTTCGCGGTGAACTGAAACAGGCTACACGCCGGCGCATGAACCGTTACCTGATTCCGGCGGCCTTCCCGGCCGCCGCCGCAGCCTGTCTGGCAACCGGCATCCTTGCCTCCTCCCCCGCCCTGGCACAGACCGCGTCGCCCAGCGTCTCGATCGAAGCCGCTACCGACCTGCGCGAGCGCGGTCTCAGCTGGAGCGACGGCAAGCCGGCCATGTCGCTCGACGCCACCCTGCCCTTGTCCCACAACGTGACCGTCGACCTTGGCGCCGCCACCTTGCGCGACAGCCCCCGGCACGGCGGCGCCAATCTCGGGCTTGAGGTCGCGCCGGAAATCATGCTGCTGTCTAGCGGCGGCTGGACGCTTTCGGCGGGCGCCACCGGCCATGTCTTCGTGGGCGGCTCCGGGCTCAGCTATGCAGAGGCGAAATCGACGCTGTCCTACGCGATCGGCCCCGCGCAACTGGCCCTTGGCGCAAGCTACGCCCCCTCGCAGAAGGCCATCGGCGGCAGCAATCTCTACCTCGAAGGCAATATCGCCATGTCGATCCCGGCCACCGCGCTGACCCTCTACGGCGGCGGCGGTTACAGCACCGGCTCCACGCGCGATGACGCACTCGCCGCCGAACGCGTGCGCCGCCTGCGTCCCGACGGCAGCTACTGGGACTATTATCTGGGCGTCGAGCACCAGATGGACCGGCTCGCGCTCGGCCTGCGCTATACCGGCACTTCGGTCGGGGACGATCTAGCCCCCGGCCGCTATGTCGATCGCGACACCGGCTCCCGCCTTGCCGCCTATCTGCGCTTCACCCCCTGACGCCGCCGATTGGAACCAGGCGATGTCTCGGGTATTGTCCCTCTCCAAACGGGACATATCCGGGGCATTCACGTCATGAAGACAGAAAGCGCCTGCCGCGAAGGCGGCAAGACCATTCGGCCCGCCCGATCCGCCGCGCGCTTTCTTCTTCCGCCGCTCCTGCTGGCCCTCGCGACCGCCGGATGCAAGCGGGACACCCTGGACAAGCCGCCCCCAAGGGCCGACGACGCGATCACGATCGAGCCCCAGGCCTCGCTCATCACCGTACCCATCCATGCCGACGTGACCGCCCTTGCCGCCGCGCTGGAAAAGGAAATCCCGCGCCGCCTCTGGGCGATCGACCGGCCGGAAGCGCCCTGCGTCGCGTCCAAGAAGGTCAAGCTGGCCTTCGTCAAGCTCAAGACGCCCACCATCAAGTGCCGCATCGTCGGTGAAGTGACTCGCGGGCCGCTGCGGTTCGTGGGCAAGGGCCGCGATATCGTGATGAGCATGCCGCTCCATGCGGTCGTCCGCGCCGAGGATATCGGCGGCATCCTGAAACGGGAAACCGCCACCGCCGATGCCCTGGCCCATGCCACGGTCCGCCTTACCCTCGGGCGGGACTGGTCGCCGCGAGGCACGGTCGACATCCGCTACGACTGGACGAACACGCCGCACCTCGATTTCCTGGGCCAGCGCATCGATTTCACCGACAAGGCGGACGAGCACCTGAAGCCGGTGATCGCGCGCCTGGAACGGACCCTGCCCGGCCATCTCGCGCGCATGGAACTGCGTCCTCAGATAGAGCGGGCCTGGGCCTCCACCTTCACCTCGCTGCTGCTGAACGAGAAGAACCCGCCGGTGTGGATGCGGGTGACGCCGGAGGAGTTGCAGTACGGCGGCTACGACCTGCGCGGCAATCACCTGCTGCTGCGGCTAGGCCTCAAGGCGCGGACCGAAACCTTCATCGGCGAGCGACCGACCGATCCCGCGCCCACGCCCCTGCCACCGCTCCGGCCGCTTGAGGATGAGGCCGGGCGGCTTGCGTTCTTCATCCCGGTGATCGCGGATTATCGGCAGCTGGAGCCGGTGCTGATGCGCGCCTTGCGCAAGCGGGCGCAGCGGCCATTCGAGGTGCCGCACGTCGGCCCGATCATCGCGGACTTCAGCAAGGCCACGATCTACGGCACCACCGGGCACCGGATCGCCGTGGGGGTTACCTTCACCGCGCACGACAAGGCGGGCCGGGTCAAGCCCGCGCGGGGGACGGTGTGGATGACGGCGATGCCGGTCAATGCCGAGAACTCGCGCAAGATCGATTTCGCGGACTTCCATGTCAGCGGCACCACCGACGCGGTGGGCGGCGATCTGCTCCTGCGTCTGGCCAACACGCCCGGATTGTCGGGTACGCTGGCATCGGCGCTGGGGCAGAACTTCGAAAAGGACTATCAGGAGCTGCTGGGCAAGATCGCCCGCGCCATCGACGACAAGCGCGAAGGCGCGTTCATGATCCGCGCACAGGTGCGTCACGCCGAGACCGGCCGCATCCAGGCCAGCGGCCGGGGCCTCTACCTGCCCGTGACCGCCCAGGGAACCGCCTCGATCGAGGTGCGACCGATGCTCTGAGGCGGAAGAGCGCTTCAAATCGGGATTCCGGCCATGCGGAACACCCTTGACGTGCAAACGATTTTATACACAGTTGCCTAACAAATTAGTTCCATCAGTCGCACGTGGGGATCGCTTGAACGCCGTATTTTGCTCCGGGATCGAAGATGGCCCGCTGCTGACATTCGGAACCGCGCCCGAGCCCCAACTCGCGGAAAACATGGTGCTGGTCCGTGTCGAACTGGTGTCCATCGAAGCGATCGACCTCATCAAGCTGGCCCTCTACCGCCATGGCCTGGCCGAGCCGCCACCGGGCGGGATCGTCGGCTGCCAGGCGAGCGGCACGGTCGAAGGCATCGGCGCACAGGTCACCCGCTTCCGCCTGGGCGACCGCGTGGTCGCCTATCACGCTTGCGGCAGCCATGCGGAGCTGTTCGTCGCGCCGGAAGCCTCCACCTGGCATCTTCCCGAAGGGCTCGACCCCGGCTCCGCCGCCGCCGCACCCTTCACGCTGGCCGCAACCCGGGACACGCTATGCAACCGGGGCCGGCTACGCGCGGGCGAGACCATCCTGATCAACCACGTCACCAGCAGCCTCGGCCTCATGACGGTGCAACTGGCGCTGGAAACCGGAGCCAAGGTGATCGGCATCGCCCGCGATCCGGCCTGCCGCGACCGCCTGCGCAAGATCGGCCTCACCGAGATTCTCAGCGCCACGCGCGACGACGTGATGGCTCGGTGCCTGGAACTGACGCAAGGCCGGGGCGTCGATTTCGTATTCGACGTCAGCGCCGGGGAACGCACTGCCGATCTGGCGAGACTGGTGGTTCCCGGCGGCCGTTACGCCGCTTTCTCGGTGATCGACAGCATCGCAGATCAGCCTTACGGCCCAGACGGGGCTGCGCCGGATGCAACGGGGCCGGAACTCGAACGTCTGCCGATCATGACCGCTTCGCCCATGCACGATCCAGCGGTCCACGCGCAGGTCGGCGTCATGATGGGCCGCATCGCCAAGGGCGAACTGCAACTCCCGATCGAGCACGAGTTCGCCCTCTGCGAAGCCGCCGAGGCCTACGACTTCATCCTGCATGGCCGACCTTTCGGCCATGTCGTCATGAGGCCCTAAGTCGCCTCGGATCGTTTCGGGCCTCAGATAGCCTCGGGATAAACCGGGCGGATGTCCACCGGCACGTTCGCCATGCTGGCGATCACGCCTTCGGCTTCCGGATCGAGCTTCGCCCAGCGTGCCATGAAGGTCTTGGTGCCCTCATAGTCGCCGCGCGCCTGAAGCATCAGCATGTCGTGCAGCAGGTCGCGCAGGCCCGCTTCCATCTTCGCGTCGTCGTAAGTGTAGCGCTTCGTCGCGGGGTCGTAAGTGAAGGCGCCCTTGTCGCGCAGATAGCCATATTGCAGCGCCGCGCCCTTGCCGTGGGCCTCCACCGCGCCGAACCGCACCGAGCGGAAAATACCGGCGACATAAGTGGCGAACAGCTGCGGGCGTTCCGAAGCCGGGATTTCGCCCTTCTTCATCATCAGCAGGATATCCCAGACGCCCGCGACATCGGCCTTGGCCTCCTCGATCGCGGAGTTCTGCTCCTTCAGCGCCTTGTCCACCGTGGTGGTCTGGCCGTTCACGACGATCGTGCCCGGCCCCAGGCTGTGCGACAGTTCGTGGAACAGCGTCTCAAGCTGCATGTACTTGCGATCGACCTGCGCCGCCTGCGAAGGCACCAGCACCAGCGCGCCCATCGGCTTCAGGATGCGCTCGAACTTGGCCCCCAGCACGTTGGAGAGGATCACCTTCTTCGCGCCCTTGGCCTCGCGCACGCGCTCGTCGTTGGGCAGGTTGAAGGCCACCGTCTGCGGGCCCGGCACGTTGTCTCCGCCGCCGCGAATCTGCTCGGCCACGGCGATCGGGCTCTCGAAGCCGCGCTGGAAGTTCTTGTATTCCTCCGCGATCGGCAGGTTCGCTTCCATGTCGCGCAGATAGTTCTTGTACTTGGCGAGCGCGGCCGATTCGACCGGATCCTTCAGCGTCACGAAGCTCTCGAACGATGTCTTCGCGCCCATCAGACGGTCGGTATAGACCTCGTAAGGCCCGATCGCGACTTCGATCGGCGTGTCCTTCAGGTCCATCCACGCCAGTTCGCTCTCGTAGTAGTCGTCCGTGCGGAAGGCCTTGGCGCGCAGCGAGAGGAAGGTCTTCAGGCTGGCATTGCTCGTCCGCGCCGCAGCCTGATCCAGCAGCTTGGCCGCCGGCTCCAGCCATTCTCTGTAAGCGACCGAATAGGGCACCGCGATCAGCTTGGCGCCGTCCCGGCGGACCACCGTATAGGGGCTCGTGAGCGCTGCCTTCTCACCCGGATGCGCCGCAAGATAGGCCTCGAAGTCGGCGCGCGTCAGGTCTTCCGGATAGAACCCCGCGCCTTCCGGCATCGGCGTGGTGCCCCAGAACGGGTGGAGATCGGCCAGCTCGTCCCAGGGGCCGAAATTGCGGTCGAACATCTCGACCAGCAGGTCGCGGTCGGCGCGGCGGTTCATCGAGACCGCACGGCGCACCTGCGGATTCTCGGCATAGCGCTGGCGCAAGTAGACCTCGCTCATCAGGTCGGACGCCTTGATGAGCAGGTTCACCACGTCGCGCTCCTCGGCCGAGAGGAACTTCGTCTCCACCTCCATCGGGATCGTCGCCAGCTTCGCCTTCTGCGCGGCGAGGTCGTAGGCCGGTTCGGCGGCAAGGGCCGGAACGGAAACGAGGCTGGTCGCGGCGAGCAGCGCGGAGGCGAAGAGGAAATTGGGCATGGTATATGGTCCGTCTGGGGGGAATTTACGGGGCGGACCCTAGGCTTCTCGTTTGGGGAAGGAAAGTAGAAGCAGGGGAGCATAGCCCCCCTGCACCCCCAGGAATGTCGATGTCACGCGGGCCAACCGCGTCATACGCCCACGGCTGCGTCGGGAGACAAAATGGCTGCGCCGCCGGGAGCGCACTACGGATAGGCAGCGCGCGGCGCCGACATTCCGAGGGTCCGGGGGATCATCCCCCGGTCTTCCCCTTTTCAGACTTCCAACAACCGATCCGCCTGAGCCCGCGCCTCGGCCGTTACTTCCGCCCCGGACAGCATCCGCGCGATCTCTTCCTTGCGCTCGCCCTCATCGAGCAGCGCCACCGAGGTGCGCGTAACGGTGCCTTCGCTGGACTTGGCGATCATGTAGTGCCGCCGCCCGCGCGCCGCGACCTGCGGGCTGTGGGTGACGGCAAGAAGCTGCCCTTCCGACGCAAGCCGGGCGAGACGCTCGCCGATGGCGCTGGCCACCGCGCCGCCCACGCCCCGGTCGATCTCGTCGAAGATCACCGTCGCCGCGCCGCCCTCTTCCGCCAGCGCCACCTTGAGCGCGAGGATGAAGCGCGAGAGTTCGCCGCCCGAGGCGATCTTGGCCAGAGGCG
Organism: Novosphingobium sp. ZW T3_23; assembly: GCF_044987305.1. NCBI lineage: Bacteria > Pseudomonadati > Pseudomonadota > Alphaproteobacteria > Sphingomonadales > Sphingomonadaceae > Novosphingobium > Novosphingobium sp. ZW T3_23. Next base: position 4,410 of record NZ_JBJDRF010000013.1, on the reverse strand, counting down.
CAAAGTCGGCGCCGGGGTTGGTGCTGATGAGGAACTCCACCGCATCCATGCCCTGCGCGTTCCAGCGTTCCTCGGGCAGGCGGATCACCGAAGTCTGGAACCGCGCGGCATCGAGCTTGAGCGGCGCGAGTTCGGCGGCGACCGCCTTGTCGAGACGCTTGGCGGCGGCGCGGCGCAAGTCGTGCAATGCCTCCGCCTGCTCGCGATAGACCAGCGCGGCCTTCTGCGCGGCGCGTTCCAGCCCGGCCACGTGTTCCTCGCCGCCCTCGATGGCATCGAGCGCGCTGCGCATCTCGCGCATCTTCTCGGGCAGATCGTCCACCTGGCAGCCCTGCTTGCGCGCGGCGGCGCGAAGGTCGAACAGGCGGGTTTCGATGCGGTCCAGCTCGTCGGGATCGAAAGCCAGCGCCTCGGCGGCCCGGTCGAGCCGGTCTTCCGCCTCACTCGCCTCGATCACGGCGCGGTCGAGCGCTTCCAGTGCCTCGGCCAGCAGCGGGTGCTCCCCGGCGATCCGGTCGAGCCGGCGCGATGCGCCGCGCAAGGTGGCCAACGCCGAATCGGACCCGGTCCAGAGATGCTGGAGCGCCACGAGATCGTCGGAGAGCTTCTCGCCCTTCTGCATTCCCGCGCGGGCCTGGGCGAGTTCCTCTTCCTCGCCTTCCAGCGGCGACAGTGCATCGAGTTCGGCCAGATGCGCCAGCAGCAAGTCCTGGTCCTCGGCCGCCTTGGCGACTTGCGCGCGCGCCGTATCAAGCGCGTTCTGCGCGGCCCGCCAGGTCTTCCAGGCCGCCTCGACCCCGGCGACGTCGCCCCCGGCGAAACGGTCGAGCAAGGCGCGGTGGCCGCGCGAATTGACGAGGCCGCGATCGTCGTGCTGGCCGTGGATCTCGACCAGCGCGGGCGCGATCTCGCGCAGCAGGGCCACCCCGACGGGCTGGTCGTTGAGGAAGGCGCGGCTGCCGCCGTCGGCCTTGAGCTGGCGCTTGAGGATCAGCGGCTCGCCCGGTTCGATGTCGATATCGGCATCGTCGAGCACGGCCCGGAGGTTCCCCGGCAGCTGCGAAAACTCGAAACTGGCGGTTACCGTGGCGCGGGCCTCACCGGCGCGGACCAGACCGCTGTCGGCGCGATTTCCGATCACCAGGCCCAGCGCGTCGAGCAGGATCGACTTGCCCGCGCCGGTTTCGCCGGTGAGGACGCCCAGCCCGCGCGCGAAATCCAGGTCGAGCGCTTCGATCAGCACGATGTTGCGGATGGAGAGGCGGTTCAGCATGTTCGCGATCCGTTCTAACGAAAACCGATCCGCCCGTCACGCATCTTTGCGTGACGTCGCTCCCCTCACGCCTCAGGCGGCGAGATTCTCGGGCGCGTTCTTGTTCATCAGCTTGTAGGCACGATCGTACCACTTGCTGTTCGGGTAGTTGTGTTCGAGCACGGCAGCGGCCTTCTGCGCTTCCTCGGGCACGCCGAGCGCAAGGTAGCCTTCCACCAGGCGGAACAGCGCTTCGGGCGCGTGGCTGGTGGTCTGGAAATTGTCGACCACGTTGCGGAAGCGCAGCGTTGCCGCCAGCCACTTGCCGCTGTTCTCGTAACCACGGCCGATGGTCATTTCCTTGCCCGCGAGGTGATCGTTGACGAGGTCGATCTTCAGCTTCGCGTCGGAGGCGTAAGGCGTGTTCGGATAGCGGCGCATCACGTCGGTCAGGGCCTGCTTGGCCTGCTCGGTGGTCTTCTGGTCGCGGGTGACGTCGCTGATCTGCTCGTAATAGCAGATCGCGATCAGGTAGTAGGCGTAAGGCGCGTCCTTGTTGCCGGGATGGATCGACAGGAAGCGCTGCGCCGACTGGATCGACTTGGTATAGTCACGCGCGGCATAGTAGCTGAACGCGCTCATCAGCTGGGCACGACGGGCCCAGGGCGAATAGGGGTGCTGGCGCTCCACTTCGTCGAACAGCGCGGCGGCCTGGCGGGTGCGGCCCTCGTTCAGGCGTTGCTGGGCGGCGGCGTAGAGCGTGTCGACGTCGCGCGCGACGTAGGCCGTATCCTTGGCCCCGCCCCCACGCCCGGCACATCCGGCGGTCAATACAAGCGCCCCGGTGGCGGCGGCGGCGAGGGCGATCTTGAAGCGCGAGCGTTCGAACATGGGGCCGGTCTATAGACAGCGCTTTGCTGAACGCCAAGTGAAGTTGCATGTCGATACACATTAGCGTGGACGGCAAGCTGCGTTATGCCGCCGCGAGGCAGAAATACTCGGGAATAGGCCCGCTTCGCCATTGTGCGGCGCGCCCCGCCTGCCATAGTCGGCGGACAATGGCCGGCAGCAACGCACTCTCTTCCCCCGTCATGTCCGACGCCCTCGTCATCCTGGGCGCGGCGGGCATCGTGATTCCCGTATTCAACCGATTCCGCATCACCCCGGTCATCGGCTTCATCCTCGTCGGCCTGCTGGTCGGACCGTTCGGACTGGGCCGCCTGGTGTTCGACACGCCGTGGCTGTCCTGGGTGACCATCACCGACCCGGACGGGCTGGAGATATTCGCCGAATTCGGCATCATCCTGCTGCTGTTCTCGATCGGGCTCGAACTCTCCTTCGGGCGATTGTGGGCAATGCGAAGATTCGTCTTCGGGCTGGGGTCGCTGGAACTGATCCTGACCGGCAGCGCGCTCACCTTCTTCTTCGCCGCCATCGGACAGGGCTTCTCCGGGGCCATGGCGCTGGGCCTCGCGCTCGCGCTCTCGTCCACTGCGCTGGTGCTGAAGATGACGGACACCACCACCCCGGTCGGCCGCGCCGCGCTGGCGATGCTGCTGTTCGAGGATATCGCGCTGGTGCCGATCATCTTCCTGCTCGGCGCGCTTGCGCCCCATGCCAAGGGCGCGGGCATGGACGGGCTGATCCACACGCTGGTCTGGGGCACGCTGGTCGTCACCGCGCTGCTTGTGCTCGGCCGCTACCTGCTGCCGCCGCTCTTCGCGCAGGCCGCCCGCACCAAGAGCCCGGAACTGTTCCTGGCGGCCAGCCTGCTGGTGGTCATCCTCGCCTCGCTGGCGACCGGCGCCACCGGCCTGTCCCCGATCGTGGGCGCCCTCGTCGCCGGGCTGCTGATCGCCGAGACCGAATATCACACCGAAGTCGAGCAGATCATCGAGCCGTTCAAGGGCCTCGCCCTCGGGGTGTTCCTGATCACCATCGGCATGAGCATCGACTTGCGAATCGTGTGGGAGAACCTGGCGTCGATCCTGATCGCCACGGTCGGCGTGATCCTGCTCAAGTCCACGGTAACCGGCCTGCTGCTGCGCATGATGGGCGCCCGGCGCGGCACCGCGACCGAGACCGGCATTCTCATGTCGAGCCCTTCGGAAACCACCCTGATCGTGCTGAGCGCCGCCGGCGCCGCGCAGCTCATCCAGCCCGGCACCGCCATGTTCTGGCAGATCGTCACCGCGCTCGGCCTGACGGTCACCCCGCTGCTCTCGATGATCGGCAAAGTCCTCGCGCGGCAGGTGGACAGCGTCGAGGCGCCGCACCAGCCCGCCGAAGCGCCCGACAAGCCGCGGGTTCTGATCGTCGGTTTCGGCCGGGTCGGCAGGCTGGTGGCAGACATGCTGGCACGCCACGGCCGCCCCTATATCGCGGTGGACAGCAATACCGACCTCGTCACCGAAGGGCGCCGCCACGGCTACACGGTCGCCTTCGGAGACGCCGGTCGCGGCGATGCCATGCTGCGCTTCGGCGCGGCGGGCGCGGCGGCGGTGATCCTGACCATGGATGAGCCGGTGACGGCACAGCGCATCGTCCGCAAGCTGCGCGCCGATTTCCCGGACTTGCCGATCATCGCCCGCGCCCGCGATGCCGAGCACGCCGCCGTGCTCTACCGGGCCGGAGCCACCCATGCGGTGCCGGAGACGCTCGAAAGCTCGCTGCAACTCTCCGAAGCCGCGCTCACCGAGATCGGCGTCGCCATGGGACCGGTGATCGCCTCGATCCACGAAAAGCGCGACGAATTCCGCGAGCAGATCATGCAGGAAGGCGGCCTGTCCCAGAAGCCGGCGCTCAAATCGAGCCAGCTGCGCGAGCCGGAAAAAGCTTAAACGATCAGGCGGGGCGTTCAGCCGATACGGGGCTCGAACACCGACCACCCGGTGCGGTGGACGAGCCGCTCCAGCGCCATCTGGCCCAGCTGCGAATTACCGCTTTCATTGAGGCCGGGCGACCATACGGCAACGCTGGCGATTCCAGGCGCCACCGCCAGGATGCCGCCGCCCACCCCGGACTTGCCCGGCAGGCCGATGCGATAGGCGAAGTCGCCCGAGTTGTCGTAATGGCCGCAGGACATCATCAGCGCATTGATGCGCCGCGCGCGTTTCTCGCTGATCACCCGGTGCCCCCCTGCCCCGCCTCCCCCGGAA
>NZ_JBJDRF010000012.1:0-104163 GCF_044987305.1 Novosphingobium sp. ZW T3_23 | reverse complement strand
GCGTTCCCATCACGGCGCGTGCGTAGATTGCCTCTGCAATTGCGCTTCGGCCCAGTGTCTCGGTCGTCAGTTGCAACAACAAGAGCGAAACCAGGCCAAGCCACCACGCCGGATGGACGCGGCCGTAGCGCAGCTTGTCCCGGACGATGCCCGCTACGGGAAAAGCGATCATGCCAATGAAGACTGCAGTCAGCATCGAGTACATAAGCAGGGGCGCGGGTAGCAGCCGTCCGAAAGATGGACCCATGATCGCTGCCATGCCGCATATTATCAGGCGTGGATGCCATTCGCGATCGCGCCGCTTGACCACGGCCCCAATCAAAAGCGTCGCGAACAGTATCACGCTTAACGGGTTCATCAATACAAATTGCGCGGGTAAGAAGAAGAACGGCACCGCAGCTTTTTGGGCGCTCCATATCGTGGACATGGTGCCGACGATGACCATCGCCAAAGCCCAGCCTACCGCCAGCCAGCCCAATTTGCGATGAAGGGTCAGTGATCCCGCCGCTCCAAGCGAGACCTGAGACACGAACAGCAAAACCCACCCCATGAACAATATCGCGTGAACATGTACCGCAACGGGCGCCTGGAACGACGATATGCCCATGATTGCAAAGAACGAAAAAGCGCCTACGTTTATCAGCGCCATAACGATCGCCGTGATTACAAAGAACCGCGCGTCTGGTGCAAATACTGATCTTTGCGTAGTGGTCAACGCCATCTCAAACGTCCTGAGGTTCGCTTGGCTGATGGAATGTGATACAGCAGTCATCGCGGTCTTCATAGCTCATCAAAGGGATGAGAAAAGCATTGATATCGACGGTAACGCAGAGCTGTACCGGCCTCATGCGCGAGATACTTCTATTACCCATAGTTTGTCATTGTTGGATTTTTGAAGGGACTATCCCGGACAGTCAGTCTGTGCGGTTTGATCCTTGACGCTGCGTCTTTTTCCGCATTCCACTTTTGCTAGAATCTCGATGGAGAGGCAGGCCGTCGAACTGAAAATTCAAAATCGCCAAGTAAACTGACACAAACGGGTGCTTTCATCCGGACGTCCGACGCCTTGGATTGGGACAGAGCAGCCGCTATCCTCGAAAATCATACAGCCAGCTTCTGGCCCATTTGCTGCCGTAGCAGCCTCAGAGACTTCTGCTTGAAACAGCATATGCTGGGTGTCGAGGGAGCGAATGAGGCATATCAAGCGTGCTCTAACAAGACGTCGCGCAAAACGAAGGTGGCGGTCATGCGCTTCACGCCCGGCAACCGTTCTACTAAAGCACACCGAAGAAGCTCGAAACTCTCCGGGCTGGGCACCTGAATCCGCAGGCGATAGGACATGTCTTGGCTCACGAACAGGCATTCGCGGACCCCGGGACAGCTTCGCACGGCCTCCTCGAAACGTGCGTGACAGTCATAGGCCTCATGGTGCAGGCACACGTCCACGAGCACGTCGATCATGCCACCGGCGGCCGGCACTGTCATGATGCAGCCCCTAGAATAGGTTCCGTATCAGCAGCTTGCTCCGAACTTGCTGCGGTCACTCTGACGACTGCAAGCTCGCGATCGCGACCACTGCGATCCGGCCAGGAAATGACTTGTCCTTGCTGCAACCCGATCAGGCCAACCCCGACGGGCGTGAGGATCGATATTCGATGTGCAGCGATGTCCGCTTCGCCCGGATAAACCAGTTGCAGGGTGCGAGATGAACCGTTTGCCGCGTCAAGGAATTCGACGTGGCAATTCATGGAAACGGTGCTGGGGGGAAGCGTTCCGGCGTCGTGCAGTGTCGCGCGCGCCAACTCCGCAAGGAGGAGTTCAGCGACGGCCGGATGGCGATGCTCGGCCGCCAGCGCCAGATTGGTGAGAGTATCGGCCTCATCGACGATGAGGTGTATCGGCGGCCGTTCGACCGTTATCCTGGTATTCATGGTGCTGGCTATCCGCAAGAGAGTGGTCGCTGCACAAGGCAGCGGACGTTTTCTTGACATCCCCGGGCCAGGTGCGCGATGCACCGAACCCGGGGCTAGTTGCCTGCGAGAAGCTGTCCCCCGTGATGGGCGAACCGGATATGACGACGTGGTCCGTGCATAGACGCAGCAGCATGCCTTGCTTACGGCGGCGCGTCAAATTGGGTAAGCTTGCCTTTGCGCCGGGATGATGAAGACAATCTTCAGCCGGAATGTTACAGAGCGGGCATGATGTCCTTGTTCTCCTCGAAAAAGCCTGAGTTTGCTATTGATTTCGGCACGGCGAATGTTCGCGTCGTTCATCGCTCCGAGGGCATCCTGTTCGATGAGCCGTCACTTTGCTGCTTCACAGGCCCATTCGGCGCGGAGCAACTTCTCGCCGCTGGAAAGACTGCCTGGGCGATGCTGGACCGAACGCCGAGCCACATGCGGATCAAGCACCCGCTTCGCCGCGGCGTCCTTCAGGATATCGATGCCGCTACGCACATGTTGCGCTACGCGCTTCGCAGTTCGATGGGGCGAACGCGTCTGGGTGGCACGCGCGTCCTGATCGGAGTACCTGCGGACGCTACCCAGGCAGAACGCGCGGCCCTGCTGACTGCAACGAGTGACGCGGGAATCGGCGCCGTCCGGCTTGTGCCCGAGCCTCTGGCGGCGGCGGTCGGCGCCGAGCTTCCCATTGAGCGTCCTGCCGGTACCATGATTGTCGAATGCGGTGCAGGGACGAGCGAAGTAGCCGTCATCTCATTGGGCGGTATTTGCCGGACGCGCTCGGTTCGTGTCGGCGGCGCATCGCTGTCTCGCGCCATCGCTGACGACCTTCACCTGCGGCACAAATTGCTCATCGGCGATCTCACCGCAGAGCGCGTCATGGAAGAGTACAGCGAGGTCAAGCAAAACGCGGACCGTTCGGCATCCATTGAGGTGAAGGGCCGCAGTCTGCTCACCCAAATGCCAGCGGCGCTCTCGCTTTCCAGTACGGAGCTCGATCTCGTCGCGGAAAAGCATTTCCGCGTCATCATTGACGCTGTGCGTCAACTTCTCAGCGAAACCCCGCCGGAGCTTAGCCATGACATTCTCGTCGACGGCATCGTTCTGACCGGCGGTGGCGCACTTTCCCCCCTGCTGGGATCGCTTATGTCCCAAGAAACCGGTCTGGCGGTGCGTATAGCCGTCGACACGCGCGACTGCGTAGTCAAAGGCCTACAAGCTATGCTCCATTAAGATTGGCTTTAGCGGACTGGCGCCTCATAATATTCTTTGAAGACTGTCTGACAGATTTGAACCATGTATTCGGCTTTTCTGAAGCTGACGACCACGTTATGGGACATAACTGCCGATTGCCGCCGCCGCTGAGACGACCGGTTATGCTGAAACCGGCCATTTTTTAACGAGCGAAAAGAACTGCGACGAAGACTAGCCGATTTCGAAATCTCAACTTACGGGCTGGAAGGACCAGATCGCTGCCCGTCGGTGCAGGTCTTCAATCCTGACATGGCAACGTTGCGAAACTTCAGATCTTGACGCATTGATCGCCGCCCGTTCGAGCTGGGCGGTGGAAAGGAGATTTACGTTGGAGATCGATGGTCAATCTAGGGAGAACACGGAAGTCGTAAGCCGGCAACTCGAAGCTTATAATGCACGCGACATTGATAAATTTATGTCTTTCTGGGCAAGCGATGCGGAGGTCTTTGCATGGCCCTCAGAGACAATCGCTAAAGGCTGGGACCAGATCCGGGCCCGTCACATCGATCGGTTCAAGGAACCCGACCTATTCGCTCACCTCATCACGCGCGTTGCCGTCGGCGGCATGGTCGTGGATCGGGAAATTGTCACGCGTAACTTTCCAGAGGGTCGAGCGAAGCTCGACGTCATCGGCATCTATGAAGTTGAGAAAGGTATGATTAGGCGGGCTTGGTTCAAGCAAGGCCTTCCTGTCTTCGGATGATGATCTGCGCTCAGGTATTTCCGCTTTCCTCCCATCCGCGAATTCGCTTCGCCGGGGAGCGCGTGGGCCAGCGTACCTGCCCGGCTTTTGCCGCCCCTTCAGACGACCAGTATCGGCTTAGGCCGCCACTGCGGCATACGAATTGGAATGGCGTAAGCTGGTCGCGAATTGCCGGAAATACACGATCCGCAATGCAGGGTCGGAATATTTAACGTTCGACCTCAGGTCATTCGAATTCAATCGTTTCGGCGGGTCGCATCGCGAGAAACGTACCAACTTCCAGGCCACGCGTTTGCATACCGGCGGCAAGGCGCAGCGCTGGGTCGTCTTTCGCTTCGTCGGTAAGTTTGAACGTGCCCCAATGAATGCCAACAGCCGCCCGAGCCTCCAGGTCCAGCATGATCTGAATGGCATCGTCAGGGTCGGTGTGCTGCGCCGCCATGAACCAGCGCGGTTCATAGGCCCCGATGGGTAGCAGGGCGACATCGACCGGCCCGAACCGCAGGCGCAGATCCCGGAAGATCGCGCCCGTGCCATAGCCGGTGTCTCCGGCAAAATAGATCAGCCGATCGGCTGACCGCAGCATGAAGCCACCCCAGAGCGCCATGCGACGGTCCCGGGGGCCGCGGGATGACCAGTGCAGGGCCGGTACGATATTTACCTCCGTGCCGGGCGCGATTTCGAAGCGGTCGAACCAGTCCCCCGATTTGACGCGGGCGCCCGGAATGTGGCGATGGATGATGCTGTCATTGCCCAGCGGCGTGATGATCGGCGCGCCGTGGCGAGCCTGCAGGTCCCTCAAGGTTGCTATGTCGAGATGGTCGTAATGATTGTGCGACAAGAGGACGGCATCGATGGGCGGCAGGTCATCCATCCTTATGCCGGGCGCGGTCACGCGGCGTGGCCCGGCGAAAGCCAAAGGGCTCGCGCGGTCCGACCAGACCGGATCGGTGAGGATGTTGAACCCGGCAGTCTGGATCAGCAGCGAGGCATGGCCGACCATGGTGATCCGCAACCCGGGCACCCGCTCCTCCGGCACGACGGGGGAAACCGGCACGGATGTCGGCCATCTGACCTTAGCCGCGGTGCGATACCAGCGCATGATATCGCCGAGCGACCGATCCGTCTCCGGTTCTCCCGCAGGATTCAGGAAACGATGCCCGTCAAAGTGGGGGGAGACCGGCCCGGCATAATAGCGGTTTTTCAATGGCACCGGCCTCCGGCCCCAGAAGCTCACGCCTCCTTTGCCCAAGCGATGGCGTCAGGTCCAGCCGGCAGCACGGCCGGGCAATCCGGATCGTTCCCTGCGCGGAACACCGCATCCGCAACATCCTGGCCTACCGTCACCGTACCATCGGCTGCTTCCATCATCGCGGCCAGTGTCTGCTGCGCATAATCAGCGTAGGCTTCCGGAAAGCCGCCATCCTCCATGATCCGGCTCCGCGCCGTATCGCCAAAGCTGGTCGACGGCGCCATGCCGGGCATGACGATCCGGACGCTGATGCCAAACGGCGAGAGCTCGTGTGCGGCGGATTCGGTAAGGGCGTTCAGGGCCGCCTTGCTGGCGCGGTAGACGGAAAGCAAAGGCAAGGGCTTGTAGAGCGAGCTGGAACTAACGTTCACGATCACGCCCGAGCGCCGCGCACGCATTTCCGGCAGTACGGCCTGCATCATCGCAATCGTGCCGAACAGGTTGGTCTCGAAGAGATCGCGCACCGTTTCCAGAGGCGTGCCTTCCAGCGCGTTCAGCCAACCCGCGCCGGCATTGTTAACCAGAACGTCGATCGGCCCGGCCTCGGCGATCGCAGCCGCGATGCTGTCCGCATCCGTGACGTCTAGTGGCAGGACGCGCAAGTGGTCGGATGTAGGCAAGGTGCTGGCGGCAGGGTCGCGCATGGTGGCGAAGACGCGCCAACCGTGATCGAGGAAATGGAGGGCCGTATCGCGACCGAAGCCAGTGGAGCAGCCGGTGATGAGGACGGTCTTCATCGTAAATTCCTTGCAGGGAAGCGTGGGAACCCCCTAGATATGAAGGGTTCTTCAGTTTTGGTATTCGCATATGACTCGTCCGTCGCCTGCCTTGCTCAAACCCCGCAAAGCGCCGCAACAGGCGCGATCCGCCGTGACGATCGAGGCGATTCACGTGGCGACCATTCAGGTTTTGCTGGCCGGCGGAGTGGGACGCCTTACCACCACCCGCGTGGCGGAGCGGGCGGGTGTCTCGGTAGGGACAATGTACCAATATTATCCGCACAAGCAGGCGTTGCTTTTTGCGCTGGTGGAGCGCCAGTTCGATCTCATCGAGACGGCCATGCGGGATGCAGCTACGCGGTTAATGGGATGCGACCTCAAAGCGATCGCGAATGGATTGGCCACTGCCTGGCTTGACGCGAAAATGGCGGACATGGTCGTGTCCCGCGCCATTTACGGCATCGCCGCCGAATTCGACCTGTCTGAACTCATGAGCCGCGCGGCGCGCTGCATGACGGAGGCGATCGACGCGCTCCTTGCCAGCGCCGAAGATGCGCGCTTCGCCGACCGTTCGTCCGTCGCCTTCATGCTCGCGGCGCTGCTGGGCGGTTCGGTGCGCGTCGTCATGGAGGCGGAGCCTTCGGAAGAGAATTTCGCTCGCCTGCGCCGCGAACTGCCTCAAGCCTGCCACGCCTATCTCGCAGCCGCTAATCTAGCCACAACCTAATAAGTTGACCTTGCACACCCCTGAACCGCGAAATGTGTCAGAATGGCTGAGCCAGCCTCAGAATAAAGGTGATGCGCAGGCAGTTGCTGCTCTGCGAGATCGAGTTTCCCGGATGGCTGGTCCACGGAATAGCCGCCGTTCGCGCTTGTGCGGCACGACGGCAATTGCTGGTCGGAAGCTGCTGGAGCGTCCGCAGTTTATCGGGAGTAGCCCAACTTCCGATAGCTGTCATTTCTTAACTAAATATAGAATCCCATACTTTTGACAGAGCTTTTGCCAACGACTTGCCCGCTGACCCTGCGATAGCACCTACTACTGCGCCGGCAGGTCCGCCAGCTACACCACCAGACACGCCGCCGGCCACTGCACCTTTAGCATCGGCTTTGATCACATCTTTCGTATCTTGATTTCCTTCCCTCGCAATCGCCGTTCCCTGTATTCCCGCGCCAAGGATTTCGTAAAAGGGATTGTCAGGAGAGTAGATTGAAGATCGGCCCGACCGGAGAATGGCGATTGCGGTTCCCAGGCCGGTCGACAATCCTTCAATCTGATCATTGGTTTTGTCGCTCATCAGACCAGATAGCAATTTGTCGAGATCATCAGCGCCGTCGCACGCATCAATCTGGCGCTCGATCCCCGCCAATACTTGCTTTGTTTTTGCATTCAAGGTCACGTCTCCGCCTCGACCTTGCATGTGCTTCAATACATTCAAGGATGATCGCCGGGCACGCTCGTCCAGGGATGGAAGTCGAGCCAATGCGCCGATCAAGGCTTCCTCGGATATCTCCTTGCCAGCTCTCCGATCAGCGGAGAAAATCCGCGTAAGCGCAAGCGCGTGCGTCATACCCGCTTCGACGATTATGTTATGATCTTCGAAACTGATTTCTGGAGCTTCGCCATGTTGTGCGGCACTGAACCAATCAGGATTCCAGTCAGAAAAAATCATGCCCCATATGCCAATCGGAAGCCTGCCAAAGCTGAAGGGCCCTTTCGGGCTAGTTCGCGCAAGCGTCCGTAACGCAAGAGCTTGGATCTCGGTGTCAAGATCTTTAGCGATCTCCAATGGAAGCTCGACTTCGCCGAAATCGACCACGAATCTGGATCCGCGGCGTTGAACGAGATTAGCCATCTAATCCTCCATACATCCACAGGCCTTTTATTCGGGTCGGCTCACACAACTTCTGTAATTACGAGTGAGCAAACTTTGCAGGCCTGCAATCCGTTTTGGGCGAACCACCTGCATTGTGATCTGATCCCACATTTTGGGGTGTGCAAGCTTGCTTGCTCCGCCAAATGCACCAGCATTGCGTCGCTAACGCCGCATCGGGAATTGGAAAAATGAACGCATTTGGCTTCAATGCACGTCGCTGCAAACCGAAAATGCCGGCCTTTGGCTTCCGACATTTCAGTAGCATCAACAAAATCTCGATCAATCGGCCAAGGTTTCCCTAAGTAGTCAACGATCCCATTTCCGCCGACTACGCCTATCAGGCTTGATCCATTCTGGGATCGAGCACTTGGGCAAATTAATTGATCGGATGACATACTCTATCTCCGCACTGACGGATCGAGTCTTTATCAAATATAACTATCAATATGATAGTCTTTCTCGATAAACCACCTAATGGTTGTATACAACCTAGCCATTTGGCGTAATCAATTTGGCTTAGCTCTATTGGATATGCCTCTCGCTTTCCGCCTGGAACGCGCGTCTGTGTAAGGCTGGCTCATCATATCGGATTGGGCCCGGCGTTGGTGTTCAAGGCCAATAAGGGTCCCCAGGCGAGTGCGCAGCAATGAACGGGCGGGTTCGATCAACCGGATCGAGCACCCAGCAATAAGGCCCCGTTCCGTTATTCCGAAATCTTCACCTAGGATCGCGCGCCCTTACGACCGCGCGGAGCGAAACAAGTTTACAGCAGAAACTTTGCCGTTGCGGGCGACAAGTAGGTCGTATCCGATCGCTTGCCCAGCCTCGAGATTCCAAATTCCCGAAGAGATCACCGCCGCTATGTGTACGAAGCAATCCGCCCCGCCATTTTCAGCCGCGATGAAGCCGTACCCTTTCCGCGCGTTGAAAAACACAACCTTGCCTAACGGCATCCGCCCCGTCCCCTCGAAATGAAAAATCTCTTTACACTGCGCAAGCGAGTCAACGATTGCACAAGTGAACACATCAGCGCCGGGTTAAAGGTACGTCGCAAAGGGGGACAGGTTTCCGGGACGAGATGTCGATTTTCGCTGTAAAGTGCGGCGCGCCGCTACGGGAGAGTTCGTGGATAGCGCTAGCTGCGTCACGCATACGCGTCTTGAATTCGCTATGCCCGGAATGGTGGTGCCCCGCCGGTTCCTGGTCGGATTGATTGGAAGATGGCAGCAATTACCGCGAGCGTCAGGTTCAGGATTTAGCCGACGTCGCCGAATTGGTCCGGGAATGGCGGCGGATTCAACCGGTCGTCGCAGCGCTTCAAAAGGTGAGGCAGGCGATGGATATCAAGAAGCGACGTTCAGATCGGTGCACGCGATCGCAACTGCGGTCGCCTGGCAGGCCACCGGTTGCCCAGCGGCATGAGCGTGCGATGTTCTGGGAGTATGTTGCTGCCGGAATGAGCCGAGGTAGCAGCGGCCAAAGCTGGATTGTCACAACCGGTTGGAAGCCGTTAGTTTCGGGAGGCAGGCGGTATGTCACCAGCGGAGTTCAGGCGTTCGGCTAAGCCCTTGTCGGGCAGGTATTTGTCACTGACGAAACGAGAAGAAATCGCGTTGCTACTGGTCCAGGGGCATAGCGTGTGTGAGATCGCGCGCCGGCTCGGTAGAGCAGCCTCGACGGTTTCCCGCGAGATCCGGCGCAACGCGGCGACCCGTATTGGCAATTTCGAATATCGTGCGACGACAGCTCAGTGGCATGCCGAACGCGCAGCGCGCCGACCGAAGGTCGCTAAGCTCGCGGCCCACGACACTCTACGGTGCTGGGTCGAAGACCGTTTGAGCGGGGCAGTTGCCAAGCCCGGAGATAAGCCTGTCACCGGACCCACGGTCTCCTGGAAGGGGCGGCGACATGGGCCGCGGCGGAACCGGCGCTGGTCAAAGGCATGGAGTCCGGAACAGATTGCCAGGCGTCTGCCCATCGACTTTCCGGATGACCACAGCATTCGCATCAGTCACGAAGCCATATATCAGGCGCTGTTCGTACAAGGCCGCGGGGCCCTGCGCCGTGATCTTACCGCACGTCTGCGTAGCGGACGTGCTCTACGTGTGCCTCGAGCGCGTGTTGGCCAGCGCGGCAAAGGCTTCGTGTCACCTGAGATCATGATCAGCGAGCGTCCTGCTGAAGCCGACGAGGGGGCCGTACCGGGTCACTGGGAAGGCGACCTTATCCTCGGGATCGGCAGCTCGGCGATCGGCGCGCTGGTAGAACGCACCGCACGCTTCACGATGTTACTGCACCTGCTGCGCATGGAAGGCTACGGTGCTGCCCCCGGGGATCAAGAACGGACCAGCGCTGGCCGGACACGGTGCCGAGGCGGTGCGGGATGCCATCTCCCGCACCATCACCACCTTCCCCCGAGAGCTGCGACGATCGCTCACTTGGGATCAGGGCGCGGAGATGGTTCAGCATGCTCGCTTGAAACTCGACGCCGGCGTGCAGGTCTACTTCTGCGACCCGCAAAGCCCGTGGCAACGCGGCTCCAACGAGAATACCAACGGGCTATTGCGCCAGTACTTTCCCAAAGGCACCGACCGCAGCATGCATAGCGCACCGATCTGTCCCTATATAGCCAGGCCAAGCTAAGTGCCGTTGCCAAGCAACTCAACGAAAGACCAAGGAAATCGCTCGAATACCAAACCCCCGCCGAGCGGTTTCAAGCTTGTGTTGCCGCCACCCATTGAACCCACCGGCGCTCACGGTATGTCCGGATTTAGTCGCGAGCGGGTGGTATGCGGGCGATTATGGTTGCCAGACGAACTTGTCGCGGCTGCGAAGTGATCGTCGATAAAGTTCATTCGGTATCATCGGCTCGTTAGGCTGCGTCCACCGAGCGTACCCCTCACGGGTCCACACCATCCGCAATTCGTCATCGAATTCACCGTTCAGGCCGGCCCCATCGCAAGGGCCTCCAACCAATTTTATCCGGCTCAAACTAAATCCTCCGCATCCGAAAAAGCTGATTATGAGAACCAAGTGCAATAGCGGCGCGAAGGTTTCAATGGCTGAGATGGAGCGGGCCGGGGAAGGCCGGTTTCGGATTAAAAATCGTGCAAAGCCGAGATCTGCAAGGTTCTGGCGGGAGCGGACACCCAGAGGGCCAGCTCGGAAAGGCTTAAGTTGGTCGACAGCTACGACGTCTATCGTGTCGCAAAAGCCATGTCTTCCGATTGGTTAGGCCGGAATCGTGTTGTCGATAAAGCCGGGATAACCGGTGGATAACGGGCGCGTGATGGTTAGCACCGAGACTGCGCCGCCATTAGAAGCACGCGCTCGCTCGAGCCCGGACCCGCCCTCGTTTTCGGTCACGATCCTGTCACGCCGAATGACCGGGGTCGAACTGGCTGCAGCTTGCAAGAACCAGCAGTTGACCGAAGTCGAGCTTGGCAAAGCGATCGGATATCGGGATCCGGCTCGTTCGGTACGCCGCCTTGAGGCATCGGTCGCGGTCAATTCGCGGGCGCTCAATATGATCAAGGTGACTTTCGGCGCGGTCGACCAGGACAATGTGCGGGAACGCGGGTCGCGCCGGCGCGTGCCCCATCCTGACCAACTTTCTTTCGCCTTCTGATCGAGACCCGTAGCCTCACGGTTTGTGGGTTCGAGGAGTACCCATGCGCCCCTTCCTCTCCTGAGGCTAAGCATCGCTGGTCGCTTGGTTGATCTGGAGTTGCCCTCTGGTAAGCGGAATTTTAGATTACTCGGGGCATATCGCGTGACGTTGACGCCGCCATTTCGGATGGATCGGTGGAATTGTCGCGAATTTGACGCAGCACAATGCTATGTGCCCCTGTCGCTGTCAGGTCGGCAAACCGACCGAGGCGACTGGAGGAGTTTGAATGAGCATCTACACGCTGAAGTTCCCGGACGACGGGAACGCGGGCGCGCTGCGCCTGGACTTCGATGCAGAAGACGCCGCTGAAGCCCTGGTCAGTGCCCACCGGCAGGCAGGTGGCCTTCGCTCAGGGGGGGCCGCAGAACTGTGGCAGGGCGCTCGTAAACTGTGCACGATCCGCCGCGCACCGAACAGCAGTGACGAAGCGCGCCGATCTACCAGGTTTCAGACGACCTGAGGCCTGAATGAAATGCGGTAGCCCAAAGCACGACCCTGCAAATCCTTGGATCATCGCTTCTGACTGGCGATTGCCGCCGATCATGTGCTCGTGATCTGCTGCGGCGCTCGCATCTGGTGGCGGATCAAGCACTTCTTCCGGGAGGTACGGCGAGCCGGCCCATGACCCCTACCTTGCGGTTTACTCACAGTCGGGGCTTGAGGCTTCTCCTCGACCATTGTTGCCCGTAATTTCTTGGGAGCGATGATCACGCGCATCTTCAGGTTGCCGCCGTGTCTTTCGAGATCGCGCTCGGTGCTGGCGGGATTGCCTATCCTCCCTCTTCGGGTCGTAGACGAAACAGACGAGGGTCTGGCAATCGGAATCGCGCTCGTCGCGCGCGCGATCGATGATCAATTCCTCGCCGAGATCCTCTGCTTTCATCGAGGCCCGTGTTTTCTTGACTTCGATGACGATCTGCTTGTCCTTCAGTAAGAATTCGACCAGCTAGGGCGCACCGGGTTGGCTTGGCGAATATTCCTCGGGCCGGACATCGCCGAAGTGCAGGCCAAGGATCATGTGCAGGAGATCCTGTACGTCATATTCGTCATTGATAGTGAGCGCGCCGCGATCTCCATGCCGGTTCTGCAGCTGGCAGGCGGCGGTGTGAAAGCGCAGGCAGAGCTTTTCGATCGGGGCCAACCGATCGGGCGCGTTTTCCGCCGCATCATCGCCGAGGCTACACTCTTCGATCTCGCAAACCACCGGATCCAGCACCGCCGCGGCATGTTCCAGACCACTGCGATACGCTTTCGCGAACTCCCGGTCAGGCGTGTCGGTCATGAACATGGCCGCCGAGTATCCGACCCTTTTGAAATCGTGGAGGTTTCGGGTCTAAGCACCAAACATGCGTTCGATCGCGATCTCGGTATCACGCTTCCACTTGGTGAAGTCGGGGCTCGACGCGCTGACACCCAGCAGAGCAGTTGTGGCAGCCCGCTGACGCTGCACGATAGTGATCGACTGTTCCTTTTCCATTCTGCCTGCTCCCACAGCCGAAAGGGCTGGGCCAGCCAAAGTTGCTTTTGAACAAAACCTTTTAGCTGGTGAACAGGCCATTCCTGACAAAGATGCCCGATTGGGGCCCAGTGGGCAATGGTCGGTTCTTGTCTTTGGCGGTCGTGCCGAGCGGTCTATGGTGCCGTCACCGGTAGGACAAATCCGCAGCAGCGCTTCCCCAGAGCTGCCGCGAACCTGTCCGTACCGTAGATCAGGAGTTTCAGCCGCCGGTTGCGGGCGCCACCTCGTTCACTGCTACAGAGGCAGTGCCGGTTTCGGGCTCTGCCTTCCCTGCCGTTTTTGCCTTGGAAGCGGCCTTGGCCGACTTCACCGAGTTCGGCTTGGACTTGGGAGCCACTTTGGCAGCGGCCGACTTACCCGGGGCAGTCTTCGCAGCGGCTTTCTTGGCAGGCGCTGCAGCGTTTGCCGTCTGAGCAGTAGCAGCGCTGGTCTCTGCCGAAGGCAAAGCAATGCCAAGCGTCTTGCGGGCCTTGGGCGCGGGGGCCGGGGCCGCTGCGGTGCTCGGCTGTGCGGTTTCGGTGGTCTTGGGACGCGCCATGCGGCGCGCGGGCGTCTTGGCGGGGGCCTTTTGCTTTTCCGCAGCCGGTGCAGCCGCCTGTGCTTTGGCTGCAGCAGTCTTGCCAGGGGCCGCCTCGACAGTCGGCGTCGTCGTGGCAGCCGGGACAGGGGGCGTCTTTGCTGGCGCCTTTGCCGGTGCCGCCTTGGGCTTGGTTACCTTTGTCGTCTTTGCTGTCTTCCCGGCGCCCGAGGAAGCAGAGGTGTCGGCCTTGGCGGCGACTTTAACTGCGCCGGCCTTGGGTGCCGGAGTCTTCGCTGCGGGTGCCGTCTCCGGCGCGGCAGTACGACCGCCGAGGCCGCTCGCCTTGGCAAACGCGCGGCGCTTGTCGGAATAGCTGGGCGCGACCAGCGGGTAATCCGCAGGCAGCTTGTAGCGCGCGCGGTACTCCTCCGGGCTGAGGCCGTTGTTGGAGAGATGGCGCTTCAGGGCCTTATAGGGCTTGCCGTCGATCAGGCTGAGGATGTGATCTCGCGAGGCCAGGCTCTCTTCGATCGATACTGCAGGGCTATATTCGTTCTGCGTTTCCGCTTTCGCAGTGACGTCCCCGGCTAGCGCTGCGCGGGTGGTTTCTATCAGTGCAGCGAGGTTGTCACTGGGCACCGGATTGTTGGCGACATAAGCGCTCAGCAATTCTACGGTAAGGCGTGCCAGTTCTGGCTGCTCGGTCTCGGCCATGAAGAATTTCCCTTTCTTGGGGAGGATAGAAGGGCGCTTGTCGGCCTTGTGGCCGGTCATGTAAAGTCCAATGTTAAACTCGGTACCGTTGCCCCGGACTTTATCTCAGGTCTGCGGAGCAGGCGATCAACGGAGCGCTAATCTGCCTTCTTTGTCGAAGACTTTCACTAGTGGACAGTTGTGGATCCGGGAACATCCTCCGGATCAGATATGTGTCCGTCCTTCATCCTGTGTTCGCGGTGCCGCTCCCGCCTGGCGGCGTCCTGAAGGACGGCAAAGAGTGTTCGAAGCCATTTACTGTAGAAGTACTGGCACCCATGTTCATCCCGATCGCCAGGGAAGGGCGGTGTGGCGGATACCCTCTGCCGCGTGTCCCGCGCTCTATCTACGCGATGCGTCCCGCATCGCTAGCTCGGGAGGAATGGGGCGCGGGAATTGGCCTCGCACGCTAGCCGGGAAGAACCCGGCGAGGTCGGGAATGGGAGAAGAGGGGGACCTTTGAAGGTGTCGCTTCGGGATTTTCCGAAAGCGGCAGTGTCAAAGGAGAAGTCAGATGAACATTGGTGAATTCCAGCTCCGCAACGGTCGTCTCATGGGTTCGATCGCGACCCGGACCATTGATCTGCCCCACCTCGGTTTGCGGCCGATCGAAAGCGAGAACGATCGCGCCCCGATCTACGAGATCGTCGCGCTCAATGTCGGTAATCGCTGGGTCCAGATCGGGGCGCTTTGGGAGGCCGTCGCCCGCAATACCACGGGGGAAGCCTTCCTCCAGGGCTCGATCGACGATCCCAGCCTTCCCGAACCGCTCCCGATCGCGCTCTTCGGCACCGAGCAGGAAGGCCTGCGCGTCGCATGGCGTCGGCCCCAGCGCCGCGACGACTTCGGGTCCGCGACACGGACCGGTCGGCGCGATTATGAGGGTGGAAGCGAGGGCAGCGCCGGAGGCGGTTTCGGTGACAGCACGGCGGATGGCGATGGTTCGCTCTCGGGCAGCCTCGGCGAGGAACTCGACGACGAGATCGCCTTCTGAGCACCCGTTCGCAGCCGGGGGGCGCACTTTATGCGTCCCCCGGTTTTCCCCTCCTACCAACTGCGGGAGACACGCGATGTCCCGTTCTTCGTCCATCGATCGCTTCGCCGATCTCAAGACCCTCTATGCCGAAATGACTGCTACACCCGAGTTTCGCGCGGCTTTTGGAGATCCCATGCCGCTCTCGATCGCGGAGCCCGGGGATGACCCTGCCGAGCACGAGATGCCCGAGCCGCTGGCCGCGCAGGCCGACTGTGGCGGTATCATCGCGACCATCTTCGATCTCTTCACCGGAACCCGTCTCGAGCCGCTTGCAGCGGACCTTGCATGGGGCTTCGTCAATTCCTTCCACTTCGTTGCCAGCAAGCTTGAGCGGCGCGAGGACGCGCTGGCGGACGAGATTGGCGAAATGGCCCGGTCCCCTGACATGAGCGAAGTCTTCACCGGTCAGCTTGAAGAGAAGCAACTCCTTTGCCGGTCGATGGCCGAGCAGCGTGAGGCGCTCGAATGCATGCGCGATTATGCGGCCGAGACTTACCGCGCGCTGTCGGGATGGCCCTGGTCCCCCGCGCGCGGAAGCAGAGTGTCACCAGCCTCATCGGCCAGCCAGATCGCGGCGCAGGACTTCCTTCGCCAGCGTGCGCTGATCGCGCGAGAGAAGCATATGCCGCAAGGCCCCATCGTGGTCTTTTCCGGCCCGGCGCAGTGGCATGACTGGGAGCCGATCTGGGACCGGCTCGACCAGATCCGCACCCGCATCCCGTCGATGACGCTGGTGACGACGGGGCAGCGCAAGGGTGCAGATGCGATAGCGGCTGCATGGGCGGCAAGGCCGGAAGTTGGCGTGCCGCTGGTAGCCTACGGGCTCTACGGTTCGGGGCGCAAGGTCGCCTTCACCCGCAACCGCAAGCTTGTCGAGCTGCAACCGGTCGAGGCGGTGCTGTGCGAAGGTTCGGGTCTCCAGGCCAATCTCTATCAGCTTCTCAGGAAAGCCGGGATTCCAATCCATGCCTTTCGCAAGAGTGGGCAGGCGGCCGATCCGGTTCCACCGGGAATGCACAGGCCGCGCCTGCGCGTCGTAGCCTGAGGGAGGACAAGCCATGGCAATACCCCGCACCTTCCGGCGCAACTTCGACACACTGAAACGTGCCGCGCGCGACGGTCATCTCGCGCTTCTTGAGTGTACCTGCGCGGTGACCGGTGAGCGGCGCTACGTCATCTGCGCGGTGGGGCACGATGAGAAAGGGTTCGTCTTTACGCCCTTCGGCCACCTCCATGAGGGTAATCCCTTCGAGTCCTACGTCCCACCGGCTTCGTGAATGAAAAGGCGCGCCCGCTTTCAAAAGAAAGTGGGCGCGTTGTTCTATGAAGGACAGTTGTGCCCTGCCGAATTGGCCCTCAGGGGGCATTGAGCCCCCTTCGGGCCAGCTCTCCCATCTCTCTCAGGATCTTCAAGCGTGGCACGGGATCGCGGCGGCCTCAAGGACGATGGGGCCCCACCATTTTGCTTCGCAAAATCGTTGCCCCCATCGCCGCTGGCGCGGTCACGGGGCTGAAGCCCCGCGATCCTTGACCCCGCCGCTCGGAGCCCGTGCCGATGAAGGGACCTCTTCAAGACAAGGAGGTTTCGATGACAAAGGCTTCAAGGATTTCCCGCAGCTTCACCGAGATTGCCGACCTGCTCGCCGAAGATACGACCGAACCGGCCGACAGCTTCGCAGCAGCTTTTGCCGAAGGCGCATGCGAAGTGCGGCTTGCCGCGAGCGATGAATGCGTCAACACCGAGATGCCCGACGGCCGGGAGGTGCAGCTGGCGATCGAGATGATGGCGACGACGCTCTTCGATGTTCTGCGCGATACCCGCCTCGAGCGTCTCGGCGAGCGCATCGCATGGGGCGTCGTGCACAGCTTCCACAAGGTCGCGAGTAGCCTCGAAGGCGAGGCGGACCACGCAGCGCGCAAGCTCCGCGATCTCGTACGCGAAAACGACGGCAGCGAGATTGCTACGGCGGAGATCGAGGAGGTGCAGACGCTCTGTCATGGTCTCGACGAGGCGGTGGAGGCGGTAGCCTGCATGCGCGACCACGCAGCGCAGATGTTCCATGCCGAGACCGGCCATCCGTGGTCGGCGCCGCGCGCCACGCTCACTTCGGGCAAGCGCACGGCCTCGGTGATTGCGGCTGCCGATTTCCTCGCCGCGCGGCGGCAGCGGCGCATCGAGGCGCAGGCGCCGAGCGGACCGATCGTGCTCTTCTCAGGCGGGCAGATCTGGGAAGACCATGCCCGGATCTGGGGCGAACTCGAAGCGATCCGCACCCGTATTCCGGCGATGATCCTCGCCACGACCGCACAGGACAAGGGCTGCGATGCGATAGCGGCGGCATGGGCGGCCCGCTCGGGGATCAGGCTGGTGGCGTTCACGCTCGACCGGCGCCTGGGCAAGCGCGCGGGCTTTGCGCGCAACGAGGCGATGATGCGGCTTCATCCCGTTGAAGCGGTGGTCTGCGAAGGCTCGGGGCTCCAGTCGCACCTTGCAAGGCTGGTGCGGGACGGCGGGGTGCCTGCGCATTTCATAGCGGCGGATGCAGCAAGGACCCGGCATCGGGGGTGAAAAGGCGATGAGGTGGAGCCGGCGAGGGCGGGGGCCTTCGCCGGCTCCATTTTTTTGCGAGAGGTGGGAGATCGCCGGGCTCAGGGACCCGGCTAGAGGCCGGGTCCGTCGCCCGCCGATGCGGCGCCCTGGTCGGGTGCCGGCCTCCTGCGCGCGGCTCCGCCGTGCTCGTCGCTGGGACGCCGTTCCGGCGCAGTTGGGGCTTTGGGGGGGACCGGCTGAAGCGGCTTGAGTGCGGTGAGTGTTGCGCTGCCGCCAAGCCGAATGGCGTGGCCGACGATCTCGCGGAACTCACGCTCCGAGAGGCGTTCGACGGCGAGCTCGCCGCAGATCGCGCCGTAGCCGGATCGAAGGGTACGGCGCACGGCTTCCGCTTCATCGGCGAGCCTCTTCTGGTCGCTCTCGATCTTGGCGAGGCGCTCGCGTTCGGACATCTTAGGCATTAATAGACTCCTCATGGAGGAGGCCTGCCCGCCGCAGTGATCTTCCCCAAATCGCGCCTGGCGCGCAAGGCAGGATTTGCTGCGGGCCTGCGGCCCGCGAAGAACAAGAGGTCCCCTCCCGGGGAGCCCCGCGCCTTCCGGCACGAGGCAGCGCAGCGGGCAGGCCGCTGCGTAGCAGCGACGCACGCCGCGAGGGCGTCTGTAATGCACCGTACGCACGGGTGCTGCGATGCGAATCGCGAGCTTTTCTGCGGGGTCGGACCGTCTCGATCCGTCCGCCGCGAGGTCACAGAACGTCGGATATGTCGGACACCGCCGCAGCTTGCCCGGCGCAAGTCCTTGATCGCCATTGGCACCGAACGTCGCAGATGTCGGACGTTTCAAATCCTTGAGAACTCCGTGGTTTCCTGCTATCGATGGTAGGCTTCACCACGTGCCGGCGCAGCATGGAACTGCGCATGGCAAGGATTACCATCCGTCTCGGCGACGACCTGTTCGAGCGCGTGCTCGATCAGGCAGTGACGCTCGGCACCACTCCCTCGGGTTATATTCGCGATGTTCTCGAGCGTTTCGAGGGCAACGATCCCGCCGGCTATCATGCCCGTTTCGACGAACTCCACGCGACTGCGATCCAGACCCTGGCGATCCTCGCCAAGTCGGTCGGTGTCCGCGCGCCCGCCATCCTGGAAGAAGGACTAGGCGAAGCGCGGCGGCTCCTGCGAGAACGGGGGCTGCTCGATCCCGAGCAGGACCGCCCGTGAGTATCTTCCGGCACGACACCCTCGGTTCCTGGACCCGGGGCGGGCAGGCCATCGTCCACAACCTTCGCATGACGACACAGGTCTTTTACCAGACTTGCCTCGCTGGCCTCGTCGTCTGGATCGGCGGCGTCGTCTGGTACGCGCTCGAACGCTCCAGCGAGTACGAGCGCTACGTCATGACCATGATGGGACAGGCTCTCCTCCTGGGAGATACGGTTCCCGGAAACCAGACCCCCATGCTGTTCCGCTCCGAGCGCGGAATGGAATACTGGACGACACCTGCGGCTTTGATGGATGCGGAGGTAGCCCGTGAGACGCTTCGCGCAGTTGAAGGTTACCTCCTGCACGGCGCGGCGCTTTCGGGCGCTTTTGCCCTCACCATGCTGCTTTGGGCCTGGTTCTACTTCACCCGGA
Organism: Novosphingobium sp. ZW T3_23; assembly: GCF_044987305.1. Classification (NCBI taxonomy): domain Bacteria; kingdom Pseudomonadati; phylum Pseudomonadota; class Alphaproteobacteria; order Sphingomonadales; family Sphingomonadaceae; genus Novosphingobium; species Novosphingobium sp. ZW T3_23. Next base: position 84,712 of record NZ_JBJDRF010000012.1, on the reverse strand, counting down.
CGGGGAGGGGGCTCGGCTCCAACCAGTTCCTGCGCGGGGCCCGCTTCGGCACCGTCCGGCAAGTCCGCCGGGCGCTTTGGGCGCAGGCGCAAGGCAGCTTCGAGATCGGCGGCGTCCGGGTACCGGATGCCTTCGAGCCAGAGCACATCCTCATCTGCGGGGCTCCCGGAACGGGCAAGACGAACATCATCGTCAAGATGCTCGCGGGGATTCGGACAGCAGGGCGCCGGGCGATCGTCTACGACACCGCCGGCACTTTCGTGGAGAAGTTCTATCGGCCCGGGATCGATGTGCTGCTCAACCCGCTGGATGTACGCTCCGACCGCTGGTCGCCCTGGACCGATGTCCCCCGCGACTATCATTACGACCAGATCGCGGAATCCACGATCCCGGACAAGTCCGGCGATCCGTTTTGGGCCAAGGCCGCGCGCGGTACCCTGGTGGCAGTCATGCGCAAGCTTGCACGGCAGGAGCGCACGCTCGTCTCGATCCTCCTCGACACACTGCTGCGATCCAAGCTGAAGGATCTGGCCGCCTTCGCCGCCGGTACCGACGCGGCCGCTTTTATCTCGACAGAAGGTGAGCGGACGTCGGCCGGCATCCAGGCCGAACTCGCCTCGGTGCTGCGCAGCTTTTCCTACCTAGACGATACCGCAGACGGGCTTTCGATCCGCGATTGGGTGGCCAACGAAAGGGACGACAGCTGGCTCTTCATCACCGTGAAGGCTGACCAGTTGCCCTCGCTTCGCCCCCTGATCACGGTCTGGCTCGATATCGCGATCAGCGCAATCATGAGCCTGTCGCCGGATCGCAATCGCAGGCTCTACTGCGTGATCGACGAACTGCCCTCACTTCACAAGCTTCCCTCGCTCTCGGACTTTCTCGCGCGTGCCAGGAAGTACGGCGGCTGCGGTGTGCTCGGTTTCCAGAGCTACCCGCAGCTGGAGGCTACTTACGGCACTCAGGATGCGGCGGCAATCACCGGCTATTGCTCGACCTGGGTCGCGCTCCGGGCCAATGACACACCGACCGCGAAGCACGTCAGCGAGAACCTCGGACAGGTCGAACAGGTCGAAGCCAACGAGGGCATGTCGTACGGCGTGAACGATATGCGGGACGGCGTGAACCTCTCGCGCATGCAGGTAACCCGGCCGTTGGTCATGCATACTGAGGTAACAAACCTTCCGAACCTGGCGGGCTACTTACGCTTCGGCCGTGATCTCCCGGTCGTGCGGTTCGAGGACAGCTTCCACAAGGTCGCTTCCATCGCGGTTGCCTTCGAGGAGAAGCTCGATGCACCCGTCTGTCTTGCCGTTCGGGAGGAACCGTACCCATCGGAGCCGCAACAGCCGCAACCGGAAGCCAGCGCTAAACGAAGGCCTGCAAAGCGGCGTACCCATCCGAAATCGGATTCTGCCGCGTCTCCGATGCTTCCGCTGGAGGCCGAACGTGGGCCTGTGACGCCCGGGCAGCAGAATGGAGAACTCGAGACCGAGCCGGCGGCGAGCGAGCCGGAACCGCTTACCCTTCTCGGCAAGCCGGCCGACTTTCGGCTCCATCAGCATGGTCGCCGCGTTGGCGCGCGCGATACCGCGAGGCCGGCATGATCCACCCTCGGCGCCTGAAGGGCACACCGAAAAACCTTGCGCGGTACTACACCGTCGGGGACTACTACACGAAGGGGGAGGGTGAGCGCTCGGAGTGGGGCGGCCTGATCGCAAGGGAACTGCGTCTCTCCGGCAAAGTCGACCCTGCGACGCTCCGCGATCTGCTTGAAGGTAAGATTGGCGAGGTGCGACTGGGCCGCCGGCGAAGCGATGGCACGATCGAGCACCACCCTGGCTGGGACTTTGCCGTCAACGCCCCGAAGTCCGTGTCGATCATGGCTCTGGTGATGGGCGATGAGCGCATCGCCGCCGCACATGAGGCGGCAGTCACCACGGCGCTGGCTTACCTTGAGGAGTACGCGACACTTCGCCGCCGTTCAGAGGGCGAAATAGCCCACGAGACGACGGGCCGGCTCGTCTACGCCCGCTTCACAGAGCATGCATCGCGCGAACTCGACCCCCACCTTCATACCCATGTCGTCATCATGAATATGACCAACAGGGCGCCGAGCAGCCCGATGGCAAGCCTTGAAACCAGGGCCATGTACGCCGAACAGAAGGTCGCGGGACAGGTCTATCGAAACCAGCTTGCGCACCGGATCCGGGAGCTTGGTTATGAGGTCGATTTCGATCCGCGCCGTGGACTGTTCGAGATCCGCGACGTTCCCCAGGATCTCTTACGCGAAATGTCCCAGCGCGCAGAGCAGATCGACGCCCATGCCAAGGAGCATGGCCTGGAAGGCCAGGCGGCGCGGCGAAAATCCTTCTATGAAACGAGGGGCCCCAAGGCGCGCGCCACGCTTCAGGATCTGCGCGAGCGCTGGGCTGCTCAGGTGGGACAGCATCGCGCAGCGCTTGAAGGGGTCCAGGAAACCGCCTCGGAAAGAGGCAATCGCTCAATCGGGCCAACCCCGGCCTTAGCGGCGCGCGCGATGCTGTTTGGTATGCGACATTCGGAAGGGCGCGAGGCCGTGAATAACCTCGGACAACTCCTTCGTGCAGGACTGGCTTCCCATCTCGGCGAAGTTCGGCTGTCCGATATTCGTCCGCTCGCCGAGGATCACGAGGCAAGGCGCAAGCTGCTGGAGGCGCGGCAGTCTACCGGCGACCTGGTCCTGACCCGGGGGCGGACCACGCGGCGAACCGCCCGCCTCGAACTTGCTCTCTCCGATCATCTGGCCCTTTCGCTGAATGACGCCGCCCCGCTCGCCACCGAGGCTCGCCTGCGCGAGGCAAGCGAAAAGCATGGTCTGATCCCGGCGCAGGCGACAGGGTTGCTGCACCTTGGAACTAGCCCTGACCGGCTGGTCGGCGTGCACGGTGTCGCCGGTGCGGGCAAGTCGACCCTGGTGGGCGCTTTGCATGACGCCAGCGATGAGCGTTTCACGATGATCGCTCTGGCACCAACCTCCTCAGCTGCGGCGGAACTCGGCAAGCGGGCAGGCATCGAGAGCCGGACGGTTGCCAGCCTTCTCGCGCGTGGAGGAAGGGGGCTCGACGAGAACTCCGTCCTTATCCTCGATGAGGCAGGACAGCTCGGTAACCGGCAAGCCGTCCGCTTGCTTCAACTCAGCAGGCTCTCAGGAGCCCGCCTCATCCTGCTTGGCGACAATCGCCAAACCGGTGCGATCGAACAGGGGAAGCCGTTTTGGTTGATGCAGCAACTCGGTCTCTCTCGGGTGGATCTGATGGTGTCGGTTCGTCAGGAAACCAGGGCGATGAAAGCGGCCGTCGCGCTGGCCCGGGCCGGCGATTATGCGAGCTCACTCGACAATCTCGACAAGGTCTTCACTGCGGAGAAGCCGGAAGAGCTAGCCGGCGGACTCGTGGGCGAATGGACGCGATTGAAGCCAGAAACGCGCAGTACGACGAACATTCTCGTATTGGACAATGCCACGCGCCTCATCGTGAACTCGAAGGTGCGGGAGGCGCTCAGGACAGAGGGCGCCATCGGGGCGGAGGACGTGCGATTGTCCGTCCTGACGCCGGCAGGGTTGTCTGATGCCGAGAAGCGCTATGCCCGGTTCTACTCCCAAGGACAGGTTCTCACGTTTTCAAGTGACATTGCCCGCCTCGGGATCGCCCGGGACGGGGAGTATCGGGTCGTTCGGATGGTGGCAGATGATAGAGAACGTCAGGTGCTGGAACTTGCCGATGAGAACGGACGCATCCTCCGATGGAACCCGGGGCTGGACAAACCGCAGCGGTTAAATGCCTTCAACGAGGAAGATCGGAAACTGACGCAAGGGGATCGCATCCAGTGGCGGCTGGTGAGTCATGATCTCGATGTCAAAAATGCCGAGCGCGGGACCGTTGAGGTACTCGAGGGCACCCGCGCGACGATACGCTGGGACACTGATAGACGGCGCCAGTCAATCGATCTGGCCGCCCACAAGACCTGGGACCACGGCTATGCAGAAACGATCTACGCCGCCCAGTCAAAGACTTACGACCGGGTGTACGTCTTGGCGCCGCTTGGATCGCCGCTGGTAAATGGGCAGAACTACTACACCGCCATCACTCGCGCCCGCTTTGGCGTAAAGCTCTGGACCCAGGACAAGGAAAAGCTAGCGAAATTTTTGTCACGCCGGTCGGGCGAAAAGACCTCTGCTCTGGAGGGGCTTGGTCGCATCGCAAAAGATAACGTCAAGGGAAGGGCGCTTCGCCATTCCGAGAGGTGGGATCGCCTGCGTGAGGAGCAGTGGACCGTGCGGACTCAGCGCAGGGAGCGACTGGCCGCGCTGCGTGAAACTCGCCAGCGTGGCCAGCCCAAGGGGCTCGCTGCAGACCTTGCAGAACGGGGCCGGTCGGCGGCGAAAACTCTCGACGCATGGTTGCAGTCCCTTTTTTCCTCGGACCGTTCCGATCGCGGCGAAGCCAAAAACGTACCTGAGCACGAAAATTTGCCCAGGCAAGGCGCACACGAAAATGGAGAGAACCGTGACCGGTAGGCAACTAAGGCTCACAGCCGGTTTCACCTTGATGATCATGAGCGTGGTTTCGACCGAGATTAAAGCGCGTCCCGCTTTGAACGAGCAACACGAAGCCGCTATCGGGGAATGCATCCGTCACGCAGCGTCCGGCCGGGCTTGGTTGGAGCGAACCCTTTGGGGCCTTAGGGATCAGGAAGCCGGATGGATTGGGGCCGAGGTGCCCAACACCAACGGTACTCATGATCTGGGCCCATTGCAGATTAATAGCTGGTGGATACCCCGGCTGTCAGTACTTATCGGCCGCCCTCCAGAAGTCGTCCGGGCTTGGCTCATTCGTGACGCGTGCTTCAACATCCAGGTGGCTCGCTGGATCTTTCTTACCGAGCTGCGCTCCAATCGAAACTATTGGAAAGCGATTGGCGCCTTCCACAGTCCCACCGTTTGGAGACAGCGTAACTATGCTCTTGCCGTGTCGCGCAAAGTTACGGCGCGCTTCCGGGGAGATTGACTGGAATTAGAACGTTTTCATGTTGCCCCTGAGGGCGCGCGAAAAGTGGCGCGATGGACGAGAAAGCGTAGGGATCAGCTCGCCACCAAGGTCAGGAACCTACCGCAATCCTGATTGCAGAGACATCTGCGCCGGCGCGGCCGGCCAGGCCCGGCAATTCGTAAGTGGCAGCGACCGTTGTAACGGTGGGCTAGCGAAATAAAATGCCCCGCCCTGCAATATCATTGCGGATCGTGACAGCGGCGACCCCGGCCTCGCCCATCGCATGGCTGATCTGGTCGAGACCTTTGGCAACATCTCCCGCCGCGTAAAGGCCAGGAATGGAAGTGCGTTGATGATCGTCCACGACGAGGCACCCATCGTGGGTGCCTTCCGCCCCGATCGCCGTCGCAAGTTCGGATCGGATAACCGAGCCCAGCGCTGGGTAGACGCTATCAAATTCAAGTTCGCCGAGCGGCGTCGGTACAACCACTTGGTCATTTTCGGTCCGGAGCGGTGCGCAGGGGCCATCGACCAGGACTACACCTGCCACAGCGAGCCGAAGCTTTTCATCATCTGAGAGGTCGTGGTCCCCTTCGGTAGCGATCAGCGTCACATTGCGGGTATACATCCGAAGGAAGATTGCTTCATTGAAACCATGGGAACGGGTGCCCAAAACACCAACCCGCTTATCGGTAACCTCGTAGCCGTCACATATAGGGCAGTACCGAAGCAGCCCGCGGCGCAACGCTGCATCGTGGATGTCCGGTGCGATCTGAGGCCGATTGTTGACTACGCCGGTGCAGAGGAGGACAGTGCGCGCCGACCATTCACGGCCCGGTGCACGAGCAATAAAACCCTCTTCGGTCTTCTCCAGTCCCTCGATCAAACCTTCGGTCACGACCGCTCCAAAATCGGCAGCCTGATCTCGCATCAACCCAAGAAGTTCGGTGCCAGCTATCCCGCCTGGGTATCCGGCGTGATTGTGCGTACGCGGGATCATGGCCGCTCTGCTATGCCCTGCATCAACAATTGCGATTGAGAAGTGAAAGCGCGCAAGATAAATGGCGGCCGTCAGGCCTGCGGGCCCTGCGCCGATCACAAGACAGTCGAGGGGCTGTTTCATTGGATGCGCAAACGGCGACGGGGCATGTCGGTTCCCTGCTCAAGACAACCTTACTGGAACTCAAGGCTCTGGGACGGGTTGCAAAACAGGCAGTCGCGAAGAAAGGAAGTGCAACATGGCAGATGATACATCTCAGCGCGCAGGTGCCGACCGCCGCACTGTGGCCGGCGGCGAGGACTATGAAGTCGATTACTTCGCTCGAAAGCATGGCCTAACTGTCAAGCAGGCCCAGAATCTCATCGACAGATTTGGCAATGATCGCGCGACGCTGGACGCTGAGGCAGAAAAACTAAGCAAGGTATGAGCGGAATGGGGGCGGCCAACGGTGACCTCAGTTTCATGGCAGATTTCAATGGAATCACTCGCAGTCGCGAGCTTGCGCCCATCGCCGTTCCTTTGACATGGGGTGAACTGCACGATCTCGACGCGCCTTCTCGCTGGCATATCGGTGACGGCGCCGAAATGCTGAAGCGCGCGACATCAAAGAACGTCGCCTACTGGGGACGTGCCGACCAGGTATTGCCGGATCTGTAGCCTGGCAAAGGCCGAGCTTAATGTAAAAAAAAAGGTCGGCAAAGCCGGCCTTGCAGTTTGGGAGAGGATGCCTGAAGGGCAAAGCCATGCTGCATCTGCGAACACTTTTGTGCAAGCGCGAAATTAAGGGGTGGGTCGGCCGCGCCGCAGGCTCAAAAACCTGCCAGACAGCCGCGGGGCGGCTTCCAAAGACAAATGAGAACGATCTGCTGGCAAGGTGAGGGCAAAAAAGTCGCGCGCCTACCTGACGGTGGCTTCACGGGCTGCTATCAACACGACCGTGACCGGGCCTCTTGGCCATTACACGCTGATGAGGTTAATTCGTGACGCAGACCCTTCCTCGCTTTCCGACCGGGATCCCTGGCCTAGACACCGTTTTCGGCGGCGGATTCGTCGAGGGGGCCTCCTACATCGTGCAAGGTCAGCCCGGCGCCGGCAAGACGATCCTGGGCAATCAGATTGCCTTCGCGACGGCAGCTACCGGCAAGAAGGTGCTCTACGTCACGCTGCTTGCGGAAACGCATGATCGGCTATTCCAATCGCTTTCGACGCTGAGCTTCTTTCAAAAAGACCGGCTCGGTAGCAACATCGTCTATGTCAGTGTTTTCCAGACCCTCACCAAGGAGGGGCTCGGCGCCGTTGTTGATTTGCTGCGCAAGGAAACCAAGCGCCAAAACGCTTCGCTAATCGTATTCGATGGCCTGCTAAACGCCCGTGACCGCGCCGAGACGGACCTCGACGTGAAAACGTTCGTGGCTGAGGTCCAAAGCCAGGCTGCGTTTGTGGGTTGTACCGTCCTGTTCCTGACCAGCGCCGGGATCCATGACGATAGCCCGGAGCACACAATGGTGGACGGTGTGCTCGAGCTTCATGAAGAACTTGTAGGTGTCCGCACCGTACGCCGGCTCCGCGCCCGTAAGTCGCGGGGCAGCGCGGCCCTGGGCGGGTATCATCAATATGAGATCGGTGATGACGGGATTTCTGTCTTCCCACGGATTGAGGCCGCGTTTCATACCCCGTCTGCAACCGATAATCCGGACCCCAAGCCCTTACGCTCGGGGATCCAAGGCTTCGACGAAATCACCGGTGGCGGACTACCACAAGGGTCGATCACGTTGCTCATCGGGCCTTCTGGATGCGGCAAGACGTCGTTTGGCCTCAATTTTCTCTCGGCTTCCTCGGCAGGGGAACCCGGCCTGCATTTCGGCTTTTACGAATCTCCGGAACGTCTGTTGCTCAAAGCCAACGCCCTAGGCCTTGACCTCAAGGGAAATGTCGAAAGGGAAGAGGTCGATATCTTGTGGCAGCCCTTGACGGAAAACCTCATCGACAAGATGGCTTACCGCCTTCTCGATGCTGTTTCGGCCCGGGGAGTAAAGCGGCTGTTCCTCGACTCCTTTGGCGGATTCGAACGCGCGGCTGTCCACCGGCCTCGTTTGGTCGAATTCTTTGCGGCCCTGACGAACGAATTGCGGGCCATGGGTGTTACGACGGTTGGCACGTGGGAATTGCGTGACCTCTTCGCGTCCGAGGTTGCAGCGCCGGGTCCGGAGATCTCCAGCCTGCTCGATAATCTCATTATGATGCGCCAAGTTGAAATCCGGGCCGAGTACAAACGTGTATTGTCCGTCCTGAAAATCCGAGACCAGTCCTATCAGGCCGCTCCCCAGGAAGTCTACATCGACGGGCATGGGCTCGCGATCCGGGGACAGTTTGAACAGGCTGCCGGGATTTCGACCGGGTTGGCCAAGCCGCTTGAATCATGACAGCGGTCATGGACAAAATCCCTTGGCGGAGTTCTCCATGAAGATAGTCGTTGTCGAGGACGAGTTCCTGATCGCCGACTTGCTGGTGGTTAGTCTGGAAGATGCTGGCCACGAGGTGCACGACGCCGCACATGGTGTTGACGCGCTGAAACTGGTCCGCACCCTTGAACCTGATCTGGTCATTACGGACTTCATGATGCCGTTGATGACGGGACTCGAGCTGGCCGAAACGATGAAGGCCGACAGCGTCATGCAGGGCATTCCTATTATCCTGGTGAGTGGTGCTCAGGGTGGCATAGCGAGGTCTCGTACCGATCTTTTTGACCTGGTGTTTGACAAGCCGTATGCAATGGATCGCTTGCTCACTGCTGTTGCAGTTCTGGGCGGGGAAAGAGGACAGCCTTAATGGCTGCGGAAGTCGCGAAGGGTATGAATGGGGAAGAAGGATCTGAACAGCGAGGCGCATTGAGCGCCGCCGATCGGCTCGCAGCCATCATTGAATCTTCCGATGACGCCATCATCGGCAAGACGCTCGATGGCATTATCACGGACTGGAATGCCGGCGCCGAGCGGATTTTTGGCTATTCGTCCAGCGAGATTGTAGGCGCCTCGATCCTAACCCTGATTCCGGAAGATCGCTGGTCTGAAGAAAACGAGATCATCTCGCGCCTTAAAACGGGGGAACGGGTCGAGCATTTCGAAACCTTGCGCCGGCGCAAGGACGGGGTGCTGATCCATATTTCTCTCACCGTGTCCCCGATCAAAGCGGCTGACGGTCAGGTAATCGGGGCCTCCAAAATCGCACGCGACATCACTGTGCGCAAACAGACCGAGGCATTGCTTACTCAGCAATCCGAGCGTCTGCAGACCCTCTACCGCGTCGCCAGCGAAATCTCCCGCGATCTCGATCTTGACCGGATTGTGCAGTCAGTGACCGACATTGGCACCGAACTGAGCGGCGCGAAATACGGTGCGTTCTTCTATAATGTAACCAATGCCGCCGGTGAATCCTACCAGCTCTATACCCTTTCAGGTGCTGCTCGAGAGGCTTTCAATTTTGGAATGCCCCGCAACACCGCCGTTTTTGCGCCGACCTTTTCGGGCGAAGGGGTAATCCGGTCCGACGATATCCGAAAAGATCCGCGCTACGGGCACAGTGCACCCCACTATGGCATGCCGGCAGGGCATCTTCCTGTCGTCAGCTACCTCGCGGTTCCTGTGACGTCAGTGTCGGGCAAAGTGCTGGGCGGATTGTTTTTCGCTCATGATGAGCCCGGTAAGTTCACGGCTGACACCGAAAACCTTGTCTCCGCGATCGCAGCCCAGACCGCTGTCGCGATGGACAATGCGCGATTGCACAAGGCAGCCCAGCAGGAAATCGAGCAGAGAAAACGTGCGGAGGAAGCGAAGGAGATACTTCTTCATGAACTGAAGCACCGGGTCAAAAATACGCTGGCGACAATCCAGGCCGTGGCGATGCAAACGTTTCGCCTGGCCCCACGCGCGGAGACGGAGGCATTCAACGCGCGCCTCTTCGCCCTGTCTGAAGCGCATGATCTGCTCACGCAGCGCGATTGGGAAAGGGTCAACCTCACCCATATCGTACAGCGGGCCTTATCCCCTTTCGCAGCTGAGGCCGATAAGCGATTCGAAATCAGCGGGCCAGACGTGGAAATCTCAGCTGAGCGCGCGCTTCAGCTTGCCATGGTTCTTCACGAACTGGCCACGAACGCAGCGAAATATGGGGCTCTTTGCAATCTTACTGGAACGGTGAGGATTGTCTGGGAGCATCATGCCGAGAGCAATATCGAGTTCCTGAAAATCCGATGGATTGAGACTGGGGGGCCCGAAGTGGCCTCACCAGATCGAAAAGGTTTCGGCTCGCGGATGATCTCACGCGCCCTTCGCGGCGAGGGCTGCGGGGTCGAGTTCGATTTTCGCCCCGAAGGCTTAAGCGTCGAACTTAGGTTTACTCCTGGCTGACGTGAGCTGGCGGCAGGCGGGTAGAAAGAGTGCGTCGCATCGCAACGCACCCTTTTTAGATAGCCGCAGACCTTACCGGGATGATCTCGTGCCCAAGGTTCCATAGTCGGGGCATATGGACCGGTCTTCTCGGTTTTAAGGCGCGGCGTTTTATTAGCAGGTTTCAGGCGATAGGCGCGCCAAGCTCGACTTTCACAGGGCTGAGAGTCCGTGTAGTCGGCGTTGGCAGACCGTCCGCTTCGAATTGAGCCTGTAGTTCGACCTTTCGCTCGGCCATCTGAGCGCCGAGTGCATCCAAGTCCACGTCCGCCGCGCGCGCCTGCGCGAACATGCCCTCTTTGGGCATCTCTTCTTCATGGACGTGATGTTTGATTTCCTCGGACAGAACGGTCACCTTGGCTTCCCAGAAATCCTGGCCAGGCTCTCCGGCCAGGATCTGGCTAATCAGCAGCTTGGCACCATCATGCTCGACATGCGCTTCGTCATACATGTCGTCCTCGATCTTACCCTTGAGGGCGGGGTAGAAGATTTCTTCCTCGATGATTGTATGAATAATCAACTCGGTGCAAATCTGCTTCGCAAGCGTCGCCTGCTTGGTCGGAGCCTTGGCGCTCTCAAATTTCTCGAATAGCTCCTCAACAGTACGGTGATCCGCCTTGAGCAAAGCGATCGCATCTTGCGCTTTCTTGGTCATGGTTTTTTCCTTCACTGTTATCTTTCGGCAGGTGGCGTGCCTTCCGCGATAACAAGCGATCTAGCCTTTCGCTCCTGTTGCGGATCACTCTCAAATGGCTTGGCGGATGACCTATTCCGCGCACGTGCAAGGGCGGTCGCTCCTAGACGATGAAAAGCGTTCAGAGGGGCGCAAGTCTCACAAGCTGCTGTCAAACGCTACCTGGCGCCGCGCGGGTCTGCGATGCTCATGATTCTCGGCAGCTTAGCGCGCCGCTGGCGCAACCATGCCAGGTCTCGAAGGCTGCACTGCTCGATGTGGCGCCAACTTCGGACAAACCCTAGCCGCCTTCCGGTTGGTGCGCCTTTGCGAAGCAAAACCGTCAATGATGCCGGTAAGGACTGCGGAGCCAGCATGCTTTTCAAATTGATCGAAGTGGACGTCAGCAACCAGCCGTCCGGACTGTGATCGAACCGGCGATGCCATGACAATTGGTTCCGAATAATGCCCAATCCCAATTGAGCGTGAGGTCGCGCCGAAGGTCGATCAGGTTCGCAGAGTGATCGCCGCCCATTGGTTGTGCAGGAAGCTCCTGCGACCAATGCATTCGACGAAGGTGTCGCGGGCGCTGGCCTACCTAGCAGTTTTTCAGGCGCAGCCATGGAGCAAGTCACTGGACTGGCACCTATGGCACTTTACCTGCCATATTGCGCTTCGGGTAAAGTGCCATAGCTGGAAAATCTTGGATACCTGCAGATAGGGGATTCACCATCGAATGCATTCCCGCTAGATTCGTGTTATGTTCCACCAGCTCGACCTTTTCGCACCAAAGCCATCCGCCACGAAGCGGATAGATATGCCAGCTCTGGTGGAGCGGATCATGGCCGTCTCACCGCGCCCGCGATATACTTTACTCGTACTCAATCTCCTTGCTCGTGCCGCCAACCCCAAGGGAGTTGCCGGTCCTTATATCATTGAGGAAGGCGAGCGCGTGCCGGTCCGGGACTGGCTCGGCAAAGCCATGATTCCGATGGCACAGCGCCATCATCGTCGGCAGGCGATCCGGCAGAAGCTGCTGGAGGAGATGAAGAACAACGGTGCGATGCCCGACAATCCGGCGGATGTGGAACTGTTACTCGATACCGAGATTCAGGAGCGCTTGCGGCATTCTGCAAGGTGCGGTGTGAGCCGGGCAGTTTCCGATCTGGTCCGCGCTGGTCTTGTGCATCGGCACTATCAGGGGTACCGGGTGGATCATCACAACCGGGGCGCGCAGCGAGAGGCGGTTTACACGCTTTTGCCCGAAGTGAAAGCCGCGCTTTCATAATTCGTCCGACCGTGCAAGGTGCGCAAGAACAGGAATGCACCCGTATGGACGACGGATCAACCTTGACCGCCCTCGCTGATCCGCTCAGCGGCGGGTAGATCGAGATGGGCGTGCCCTTCTTTTCGCAGCTTGAGACCTTCCGCAAGCGAAGCTGTCAGAACAGCATCGGCCCGCATGTCATACAGAACCTTAGCCCGAATAAACCCCCTTCAAAGCACAGGAAAATCCAGCGGGACGGGTCATAACAGTCCGCTGCGCAAACCAGTTCAAATCATCCGTCGCACGAACGGGGCGTCACATCGAAGGCAAGCTTTGCATAGCCAGCTTCTCGGAACTCAGGCAGTTGAGCGGTGTTCGTTGATCAAACAGATTGGCGGCAAGTTCATGGATTTCAAATCAGACACAAATAGGTGGGCCGGTATCAGCCTGCCCTACGCCCTTGTTAAGCGGCGGACCGTGCAACGCGCCTGGGATGCGCATAGAGCTCAAATTATTGCCACCTGCCGGGTTTTACGCTCCGGCAATGAGCAGCGACCCGGGGGTGCAATCTAGAGCATAATCCAACATGACTGGGTCGCAGCGGATTCCAATCGCAGCGAATTCCAATAGTGCGGGAAATCTGATTCAACCTGTCAGTTGGCCCGAGAGGCCAGCCTGGCATGACAAAGACGATCTTAGAGTATCTACGCTCGCGGGTAACTGCGGCGGTTGATAAGGGCTTATCCCGGCGCGGGTGGTTCAAGGCCTTGCTTGATCTCGCCCGCGAACGGTGGGTGTTCATCAATGAAGCCGGCGGTTCAACGAAGATGGCGCGCCTGCGCAGTCGGGCACAGCGCGGTATGCGGTGTCGCTCGCCAATCCCGCACGGCCACTGGAACACCACCACATTCACCGGCGCATTACGCTCGACGGGCATGACAGCACCTAAGGTCTTGGACGGCCCCATGACCGGAATGGTTCGCTGCCTATGCCCAGCAGGTGCTAGCGCCAACGCTGCGTCCCGGCGACATCGCCATCCTCGACGATCTAGCGGCTCATAAGACGATAGCAGCGGGTGAAGCCATTGAAGCGGCCGGGCGCGCGTATGCTGTCCCTGCCGCCATACAGCCCCGACTTTAATCCAATCGAAAACGCCTTCTCGAAGCTCAAAGCCATCCTCCGATAAGCCGCTGCTCGACCTGTTCCGGAACGATGGAATGCAATTCGAGAGGCATCGCCGCGCTTCACCCCAGAAGAATGCGCAAACTATTTCACAGCCGCCGGATACGAGCCAAAGTGATCGGATTGTGCTCTCGATAAGCCGGCGAACCAATCGGCATAGGGACCAGTACGGGCCATATGACGATTTAGGTCCGGCGCCCCGTCGTCCCACCAGACCGGGCCGCGCTCGCCTAGCGCCCGCTTGGCGGCATCGACAGCATCATGCGCATCACCCTCAGCCTTGGCATCACCTTGACGCTTCGCGACTCCGACTGCACGCCGTGCCCGCATCAGATCTGCGACAAGATCACGTCGCACATCTTCATCAAGGGTCGGATTTGCCTTTCGCCATAGTCGGCCGCGCACCACGAAGTAGCGCCCGTCTGGCGTAACTGGATATTTGTCCGCCTGGCGATCGGCTCCTGTTGTCAATGTGCTGCTTTCCATCAGCGGAGCTGGCTGTCCTTGCTGCCGCGTCGATTGAACCCGGCAGTGCGGATTGTCGCATCTCGTGCGGTCTGGCAGGCAACGCAGGTTCGTGTGCCGGGCAGCGCCAGCCGCCTTCTTTCAGGAATGTCCTCGCCGCAGTCGTCGCAATGCTCCGCGGATGCGCCGGCCGGCATCATCGTCCGAGCCCGCAACACAGCGTCTTTCACCGTATCATCGATCTGATTCTGCACCGCGTCGTCGGGCGCCCATCCATTTGCCATCGGTCTTTCCTTCAGATGCTAAAGGTAATCCGTTCTTAGTATTCCCAAGCTCTTCGAGCCGCTGATGAACTCGCTGTTCCTGACCTGTTGCTGTTATAATCTACAAAGGAACGCCGTTGCCTGCACATAAGTTCGACGCTGCCCTGGTTTTTAGTGCCTCGGCAGGCACGGCGGGAATGCACTATCACGGGTCCGCCCCAGAAATCCGATTATCTCGATTTCCTTTGCTTAAAAGAGCTGCGCGAGCATTGCTGGGCCGATCCAGTGCCTGCCGATCCAGTGCCTCAGGTTCGCACCGCGGCCTCCTCAGCCCGAAACCGGATCGAGGACGAAGGCGGTCCGCTCGGCGAGATCGCCGATCTCGGCAAGATAGGCCTGGAAATGCGGGGTCGCGCGGTGCGCGGCAGCCGCGTCAGAGCTGGTGTAGAGCTCGTCCAACACGAAGCGCGCAGGCTCGCTCTGATCCTGCCAGAGATCATAGCGCAAGTTGCCGGCTTCCGCCCGGCTCGGCGCGAGCATGCGGTCGAGTAGAGCGCGGAGCTGGTCGGCGGCGCCGGGACGGGCCGTCAGGACCGCGACGATCTTCACAGGGTTGATCAAAGGAGTAAACCTCAACGAAAGGTTGGGAGTGGTGGGGCGCACCCGCAGCGTGCCAGCTGTCATGCGCGTGCTCATGCCGCCGTATGCGTTCCGCCGAGCGCTTCGATCATAGCCTTCGCAACCGCGTGATCGGAGGCCGGGTTCTGGCCGGTGATCAGTTCGCGATCGACGATCACGTTGGCGGCGAAATCTTGAGGAGCGGCCGAAACCTCGCCGCCTGCCAGCCGCAGCGCCTTGGGCATGTCGAAGTAGAGTTCGCCCTTCAGCAGGTGCTCTTCTGCAATCTTCTCTTCGCTCGCCGAAAAAACCGTCATACGGTAGCCTGCATAGATCCAGCCCTGGGCGAAGTGGGCCGCTTTGGCATCGTCGCCGTCGATCAGGGCCGCCCTGTACTCGGCCGGGTCGGCCAGGGCGGCCACGACCGCGACGGGACCATGGCAGAGCAGCCCGGTCGGCTTAGCCGCCGCATGGAAGTGCCGCAGGATGGCACCCGCCTCGCGGTCCTGCATCAGGTCGACCGCCGGTGCATGGCCGCCGGGGACGAACACGCCTGCGAACTCGTCCAGACCCTGTTCGATGACCGAGGCCAGGGTGCGAACCTCGTTCATAGCGGGGTGCTCGGCGAAGAAGTCACGGGCGCGCTTATAAGCGGTTTGGTCGCCCCCGAAATGCTGCGCCGTATCCGAGGCTTCGTCGATGTGCGGCTTGGTGCCGTCGGGCGTGGCGAGCACGACATCGTAGCCAGCCGCGATTAGCGCCATTGCGGGCACCACCGTTTCGTTCAGGTACTGACCGATCCTGGCCGAGCCGCCGCCACGCAGCTCAATCTGCGTGGCGTTGGATCCGAGGAAGAGTACTTTCGCATGGGTCATTTGAGCCTCCATTGTCTCACCGCAATCGCTGCGGACGAGTGGAAACTGGCTCATCCCCACATATTCCAGAAGTTTATTGTTTGGATTTCAGATATACGCTCTAGAGCATGTCTGTATGCGATACGACCTTAACCTGCTCCCGATCTTTGTCGCCCTGATGGAAGAGCGCAGCGTCACACGCGCGGCCGAGCGTGTGGGGATGACGCAACCGGCGCTGTCGAACGCGCTCTCGCGTTTACGCCTGATGCTGCAGGATCAACTGTTCATCCGCGAACGGTACGGGATCCAGCCCACTGCCGTCGCATTAGAGCTCGCGCCCGCGATCGCCGATGCTCTGGCGAAGCTCGATGATGCGGTGCTGGGACAGCAGGGCTTCGATCCCGCCAAGGCCGAGCGGGTCTTCACGATAGCGCCCAACGGCTATGTAGAGTTCGTGCTCGTCCCCGCCATCGTCGCCCGGCTTCAGCAGGTCGCGCCAGGGATCAAGCTTCGGCTGACGCCCTATGGCAACGATCTGGTCGAGACCGGCGTCGTATCAGGCACCACCGCGCTGGTGCTCGGCCGTATCGTCGATCCGCCCGAAAACCTCGTTGTCCAGCACATGATGGACGATAGCCTAGCGTGTGCCGTGAGAGCGGATCATCCCACCGTCGGCGATGCGATGACCCGCGTGCAGTTCGAGGCACTCAAGCACGTCAATATCATTCCTCCCGGGCGCATGCGTGCCGGGCTGTTTCAGGCGCTCGCGCAGCAGCAACTCAAGCGCGAGGTCGCAATCTCGGTGACTAACTTCTTCGCGGTTGCCGAGATGGTGGCGGTAACCGATTACTGCGCGACGCTTCCGTCGATGATCTGCAGACGGTTGCAACAGGATCAGCGGCTGAAGATACTCCCCGCACCCGTGGATCTGGGCACGTTTCCCGTCGAGATGGCCTGGCATCTGCGATACCGACAAGATCCGGCCCATCGCTGGCTGAGAGGATTCGTCAGCGAGATCGCGCGGGAGTTGGCGTGCTTGGACTGACCCCGCCGAGTGCGCCGCCTCCAGCCTGATCAAAGGGAACGCCGATCGGTTCTCTCACCGTTCTGTTCGAAAGGCGAAAGGCCGGAGGATTTGCCGCCCGAGACAGCAAGCCTTCCGGCCTTCGAGATCAACGGTCAGATCTGGACCTGGCCTCCGTCGACAAAGAGCTCGACACCATTGACGAAGCTGGCGTCTTCCGAGGCGAGGAACAGAACGGCCTTGGCGATTTCCTCTGGCTGTCCGACCCGGCCTGCGGGGATCAGGCTGGCGAGATAATCCTTTGTACCTGCCGCCTCTTCACCGCCGCCAAAGAGGTGATCGAGGCCCGCGGTATCGGTGACCCCGGGGCTTATTGCGTTCACGCGGATGCGGCGATCCTTGAGGTCGAGGATCCAGTTGCGCGCAAAGTTGCGCACGGCTGCCTTGGTCGCGGAATAGACGCTGAAGGCCGGCGTACCCGAGATGCTGGTGGTCGAACTCGTCAGGATGATCGAAGCCCCGTCTTTCAGGAGCGGTAGTGCCTTCTGGACTGTGAACAGCACGCCCTTCACATTTGTGTCAAAAGTGCTCTGGTAATGCTCCTCGGTAATGGAACCAAGAGGGAGCATCTCGCCGCCCCCCGCATTGGCGAATACGACGTCGATCTGTCTGTGCTGCTGCTGGACCGCATCATAGAGCCGGTCGATGTCGGCGAGGTTGGCCATGTCGCCCTGCACACCGGTTACGCGCCCGCCGATTGCCTTCACAGCCGCATCGAGCGTCTCCTGCCGCCGTCCGGTAATAATTACCGATGCGCCCTCCTGCGCGAATGCCTTCGCCGTCGCCAGCCCTATGCCGCTCGTACCGCCGGTCACAACCACCACCTTGTTGTTGAACCTGTTCGTCATCGTCTTTCTCCTTTGGGTTCGGCCCAGTGCCGCGTCCCGTACGAAATAACTTCAGAACGATGATGCGAGTAGACAGCGATTGTGGCACTTAGCGTTCCAATGGAGGAACGATGACGCGGATCGACCTTAACGACTATGCCTATTTCGCCGAGGTGGTGGCCCATGGTGGCTTCGCTGCGGCGGGGCGGGCCTTGCGGGAGCCCAAATCAAAGTTGAGCCGCCGAATAGCGGGGCTGGAGGAGCGCCTTGGCCTGCGCCTTATCGAACGCTCAAGCCGGCGCTTTCGCGTGACCGATACCGGCCTTGCATTCTACGAGCGGTGCCGCGCCATATTGGCTGAAGCTGAGCAAGCCGAGGCTCTGGTCCTGCAAGCGCAGGCGGAGCCCCATGGGCGCATCCGCTTCAGTTGTCCCACCGGCATGATCGAGCCGATATCTGGCCTGATGTCCTCGTTCCTCGTCCGCTATCCCAAGGTGCGCTTGCAGCTTGTGGCGACGGACCGCGCAGTGGATCTGATCGAGGAGCGGATCGATCTTGCCCTGCGGGTCCGTTCGGCGCTGACCAGTGATGCGGCCCTCACTATGCGATCGCTCGGAAAATCCACTCGAATCCTGGTTGCCAGTCCTGAATTGGCACGCCAGGTGAGGGACGTAAGGCAACTCCCAACGCTGCCCGCGCTAGCGACCCACGACGATGCCAACGATCTAGAATGGCATCTGGAGAGCGAGGACGGCGAGCAATGTGTTATCCGCGTCGAGCCTCGCATGGCCTGCGCTGACATGGCTGCGGTGCGAAGGGCTGCTATCGACGGCCTCGGCATCGCGATTCTCCCTGACCATGTCTGCCGGGAGGCGCTTGTCGCAGGCGAACTCGTCCAGGTACTTCCACAATGGCGCGGACTTCAGGGGATCGTACATCTGGTCTTCACCACTCGCCGAGGATTGCCGCCCGCCGTGCGCGCGTTGATAGACCATCTCGCGGCAGCGTTTCCCCGCGAGGTTGTGCCGCGGATGCCTTGAGCTCAAGTTCGGCGAAAAACCACTGTGGCAAGAGACGGCCTCTTCCAGCCTGTTGAAGAACGCGCGGCCTTCAACCATCGCGCAGCCCGCCATCTATTCTACGCCGCATATTGCCTTGACGCGGTGGTGGCAGGCGCACCGGTCCAGCCTGAGCGCCGCGAAACCGGCTCCGCCAGTGAGGTGACATCGTCAGGCCAGCCTGGACGACCGCAGGCGGAACCGAGGACTTGCGCGAATGTCCGGCGCTTGAAAGCGCTCACGGAACGTTGCATGCCAGACCTTCGGCGATCACCGGACCAAAACGCTCTTCTGACATCGCGGAAACCTCTGGCGCCGCCTGCGGATCGCACAAATTGGCTATCGGCGAAATGGCCGGCTGGACAGTATCGGTCACCAAGGCGCGGAGCGATGCTGGTACGATGATATCGACCGTGCAGCACCGGCTCGGCGGTCCGAAGCGGGAGAGCCATCAGCCGAGCTGCCTAACGGGCTCTTCGATGCTCACGAGGCTAAAGCCAAAAGCGCATGGTCTCGTTCGCGCAGGGCCCGTCCCAGCAGATGCGTAGGAATTCCGAGCACGCCAGCGGAAGGTTTGGCGGCCGGATGCGAGCGATTGGAGTTGATGCCAACCGTCAGGCAAACCCGCGCTGGCCCCCGGGGCGACGCCGCGTCGCCCCAGGGGTCTCGTGCCCTGAAGTTAGGTCGATCAGGCTGCAGGCCGCGCATCCAGATCCACTTCGAGTTCCCGGGGCCAATGGCGCAGCAATCGGCATGCCGCCACGAAATCTCCGGCATCCTTAGGCCGGGCCAGCGGCAGGCAGGCTTCGTCGAGGATGTCGGCGACACCGGCCGCGATGAAGATTGCTTCGGCTTCGGCCGTAAACCCGATGAATTTGCAGTGTGCGAAAGCATCGGTGACAAAATCCTTGGCCGCGGCATCGATCGAGAGCATCGCGGCGCCCTCTGTCGAAACCAGAATGGCGACCGCATCGAACAAAACGGACGGTCCGCCGTCGATCTTCTGCTTGGCCGCCACCGTGGTACCGTCGGACAAGGTAACACCGGCGATCTTCGGCGCGACGACCTCGTAGACCGCACCCTCATCGTTAAGCGATTTTACCAGCGCCTTGAAGATCGCTGCATCGGCGCCGTCGCTCAGTAAGATGCCGAGCTTGCGGCCCTTGAAGCTGCTCGGGCCGTTCTTGACTATGCTCAGTTTGTCCGATGGTGCAAGATCGGTGATCGTCTTGCGCGCGGCCACAGCCGGTTCAGGCAGCGTCAGCCCGAGGCCGTCGGCCACCGTGGCGGCAAGGGCCGCGTCGATGTTGAGAAGATGGGAAACTGTGCGCGAGCGGATGTCGGGCCGCTCCACCTTCGAAAGCTCGAACACCAGCGCGTCACCGATATGCTTCTGTTCGATAGGCGCCTGACTGTTAAAAAACTGCCTGGCCTGGCTGTAGTGATCGGCAAAGCTGTCCGATCGAACACGCTGTTTGCGGCCGTCCGGCTCTTCTGCGAAGCTGGTGAAGCCCCGCGCGTGATCCTCCCGCGGACCGCCTTGAGTCGCGCCCCAACTGTTGGGTTCGTAGTTCGCACGGCCCTTCGGATTGCGCATGGCCATATGGCCGTCCTGTTGGAAGTGAGCCATGGGGCACTTGGGCGCGTTGATGGGAATATGCGTGAAGTTCGGGCCGCCCAGGCGCTTGATCTGGGTGTCGAGGTAGGAGAAGTTCCGGCCCTGCAGCAGCGGATCGTTCGAGAAGTCGATGCCGGGGGGGACGTTCTGCGTACAGAAGGCCACCTGCTCTGTCTCGGCAAAGAAGTTGTCGACGACACGGTCGAGGACCAGTCGTCCAACCACGCGAATTGGGACCAGTTCTTCGGGAATGATCTTGGTGGAATCGAGTACGTCGAATTCGAAGCTGTCGGCGAATTCATCGTCGAAAAGCTGCACGCCCAGTTCCCACTCGGGGAAGTCGCCCGAATTAATCGCGTCCCAAAGGTCGCGGCGGTGGAAGTCCGGATCGGCGCCGTTGATCTTGACCGCCTCGTTCCAAACGACCGACTGCAGGCCCTGTTTGGGCTTCCAATGGAACTTCACGAACGTTGACTTGCCTTCCGCATCGAGCAGTCGGAAGGTGTGGACGCCGAAGCCCTCCATGGTCCGGTACGAGCGCGGGATCGCGCGATCCGACATGATCCACATGATCATGTGGAAGCTTTCGGGTGTCAGGCTGACGAAATCCCAGAAGTTGTCGTGCGCGGTCTGAGCCTGAGGAAAGTTGCGGTCCGGCTCAGGCTTGGCCGCGTGAATGAGGTCGGGAAACTTGATCGCGTCCTGAATGAAGAACACCGGAATGTTGTTGCCGACGAGGTCCCAATTGCCCTCCTGGGTGTAAAGCTTGACCGCGAAACCGCGAACATCGCGCGCGAGGTCGAAAGAACCCTTCGAGCCTGCCACTGTAGAGAAGCGAACAAATGCGGGTGTGCGCTCGCCCACCCGCTGGAACACGTCCGCGCGGCTGACGTCGGATAGGCTGTCGGTCAGTTCGAAGAAACCATGCGCGCCGTAGCCGCGTGCATGGACGACACGCTCCGGAATCCGTTCATGGTCGAAGTGGAAGATTTTTTCGCGGAAATGAAAATCTTCTAGCAGCGTCGGACCGCGCGCGCCCTGCTTGAGACTGTTCTGGCCGTCGGCGACGGGGATGCCCTGCTGGGTCGTCAGCGTCGCGACATCGCCGTCCGTAGATTGGTGAATATCGCCGCCGCTGCCAAGGTTCTCTGCGAACGAGGGCGTGATTTCTGCATCTGCCGGTATCACAGACGCCTTGGCAGGCGTCTCACCGCCAATATCGACACCCGCCAGATCGGCAGGGTTCAAATGTCCTGAACTGCTGGAGCGTGGTTTCGTGGGTGTCTTAGCCATGGAATGCCCTCTCGGAATAGCACAACGCAATACTTATGGCTGCCGCAAGCTGCAGGAATGCCGCACCATTCGATTTGCCATCTCCAGCCAACTCGCGGAGAGGAGCCGAGTTGCAGGCAATTCAACGAATTAACTTTTATCAATACGAATAGCTTGGCGTCGTTTGCAACGCTCTTTGAGGCAGGAGGTTATCAGAAAGCACGTTGTTACTGCCTCTTATCTGAAACTTCTCGCAAAAGGTGTGCATGCTTACGGACCGGTTCCTCATCAATAAACGCAATGTTAGCCTTTCACCGGGCGAACGCGAATGTCTTGAGGCAGCAATCAGTGAAGTGCGGAGAGTTGAACCGCGACGTATCCTGGTTAAGGCCGGCGATACCCTTGATCATAGCACGCTGCTCGTCGAAGGAATCATGTCGCGCCACATCGATGATAAAAACGGCCTCCGCCAACTGGTGGCCATTCACGTCCCTGGAGATTTTGTCGATCTTCACGCCTACCCATTGAAGACTCTCGACCACGACGTAGCGACCATGACGACGACAACCGTGGGTCTAGTCCCCCACCGGAAATTGGACGATATCATTGCAGCGCGCCCGCAACTCGGACGAAAGCTTTGGTATGCAACGCTCCTGGATGCCGCCATCCACCGTGGGTGGTTGTTTCGGCTCGGACGGCTGGCCGCAGTTGGCAGAGTTGCGCATTTCCTGTGCGAAACCAACGCGCGTCTCGCGGCAGTGGGCCTCAGTGACGGGCGACAATTTCCACTGGCACTCACGCAAGCCGACATCTCCGAAATCTGCGGATTGACCCCTGTTCACGTCAATCGGGTGATGCGCCAGCTTCGTGAAGAACGCCTGTGCATTTTCAGATCCTCCATCGTCGAAGTCCTGGATCCGGCGGGCTTGGCAGCGCGGGGCCAGTTCGACCCGTCCTATCTGTACATCGATCCGTGAAATAACCTTCAACCCTTTGAAAGTGCGAGTCATGACAAACCAGAATAGTGAACGCCGACCGGAGACGCAGCCGGGGATCGCCAGCGCCGAAGGCGGACTGGTTATTCTCGACGGTCCTAACGGCGTTGCCGTGACTATGACCGCCGCTGCTGCCCTGGAAACCGGCAATAATCTGTTGGAAGCAGCGCGCGCGGCGAAAAGACAAACCGAAACTTTGCCCGGTCCGGACGAGACCTGACGTTCCGCGCGTGTCTTCGAACTCTACAGCATCGATGAGAGGCAAAGCTCCTGAACGAACTCGCTGGATGGATCGCCCCGACTGCCACGATGCTGGCGGCGATGATGACTGCCGCAAATCTCGGAGCCCGACTAACGGGCTGGGGCTTCGTCATTTTCACGTTAGGCTCAGTCGCCTGGACAATCGTCGGGTTGACCTCCGGCCAGACCAACTTGATCGCGTCCAACGGCTTTCTTACGCTGGTGAACGTGGTGGGTATCTGGCGCTGGCTGGGGCGGCAACGCAAGTATGAGGACGGTGGCCGATCCGCCCGGGAGGCAAGCCGCAGATCGCCCGAGCCTACGCTGTTCACAGCGACCGGGCTCGCCGGGATGCCCGTGCTGCTGGAAGACGGTACGCCGCTCGGCAAGTCCGTCGAGGCACTGATTGAATGCCGCTCGAGCGAAATCAGCTACGTGGTTGTCGCCACGAGTTCCGCGGCAGGGCTGGAGGAGCAACTTCGCCCCGTGCCCGCCCGGTCGATCGATTTCGGCTGCGACCGGCTGACCCTCGAGATATCGCGCGGTGAATATGAAGCCATTGCACCCCTTCACGGTGAAGCCTGGCCCGTTTCTGCCGAGCAAGATACCAAAGCGGTCTCGTGAACCTTGTCCTGCTTGCCGTGTGCATGGCTATGAGGATGTCGTGTTCCTGCGTCTGGCACTTTTGCATGTGTGATCGACCAAGTGGGCTAAAATAGGCGCGCGATCGCGCTAATCTACGCGCCGGCAAGCTTGCCTCCGGCCATCGGCAGCATGAGCGCGGGGAAGCTTGTGTAGCCGCACCACGTTTTCCAACTCCGCGGGAATGACCTCGGGATCAGGAAGATGAAGGGCACCGGCTACTCGCATTGCACGAATTGTCTCGCAACGGTTGATCTTGATCAACATCTGAAACTCCGTGGCTGCTGCTTGCTTAGAATAGGCATGGCACGCGCGTGTG
Source organism: Novosphingobium sp. ZW T3_23 (assembly GCF_044987305.1). Lineage (NCBI taxonomy): Bacteria > Pseudomonadati > Pseudomonadota > Alphaproteobacteria > Sphingomonadales > Sphingomonadaceae > Novosphingobium > Novosphingobium sp. ZW T3_23. The sequence continues at coordinate 60,860 of NZ_JBJDRF010000012.1, read as the reverse complement.
TCCCGGAACCCGCTTCGCGTCAGACAAACCGAAGCGCATGAAGTCGGAGATATGGATGTCCTTTCTTGACAAGATAGCAGCGACGCTTGCGCCGGCCGCTTCGGACGAAGCGAGGGATGAAGCCCGGCGCAATGTGCAGTCCCTTGCGTCCGCAGAGCGCTGGCTCGCACCCATCGTCGATCAGCACAAGCAGATCGAAAGCCTCGTTCTGGAAGCCATCAACGCAAACACGTCCGATGCCCGGATCACTGGCATGCGTGAACTCGCGGCCGTTCTCACTGCGCATTCGATGGCGGAGGAAGCGGCAATCTACCCCGACATTTCCGAGTACGACAGCAAGAGCCATGCCGCTGTCGCCTATGAAGAACACGCCATGACAAAGGTGCAACTCGCTAAGCTCGAGAAGATCGAGCCGATGAGCGAGGAGTGGCATGAAAAGCTGCGCCACATCGAAAGCGCGCTCCAGCAGCACATGTACCAGGAAGAGAAAAGCTGGCTTCCGGCTCTGGCAGCGAACCTCCCCGCCGCCGAGAAGGATCGTATCGGTGCCCGTTTTGCTGAGGAGTACAGCCGATACCGTAGCTGCGCGGAACGATCGCCGCCTTCCGCCCACGCCATATCGACCTCGGGAGCCGCTGGCATGCACAAGGCCGATTTACCTGAAACAACCCACCAGACCCAGGCAATGCCCCACGACGGCAATCCCGGCGCGCCGGATGGCGTCAACACACAGGCCCAGTTTAACGCAACCGACGGCAGCGATGCAGGGGCGCCTTACCCGAACGCGCACACCGGCAAGTCGGACGCAGAGCGCGAGGACATGGGCAACACCGTGATGGGTCATGGCGGCCAGTCGTCCATAGGGTACCACGGCAGCGGACGCCTCGGCGACAAGAAGCTGAAGCCCGGAGGGAATCTCAACTCGGGGGCCAGTGGCGATTAATCGACCGCTTATTCCCGCGCCGATGGCTTGCCGTCGATGAAGCCTGGCCGCCTCCTGGAAACATTCTGGATCGGCCGATCTCCCTGGCCGGACGAAGCTGAGCGAACATGCGCATTCATCATCTCAACTGCGGCACCGATTGCCCCCTCGGAGGACGACTTTTCGACGGTCGCAGCAAGGGTCTGACCGGCAAGCTGGTCTGCCATTGCCTGCTGGTCGAAACGGATCGCGACGGGCTTGTCCTCATCGATACGGGCTACGGCCTGCGTGACGTTCGGCACCCCCACCGGCATCCGAACCCCAGGATCACGCGTGTCATGCGCACGATGCTGAGCATTCAGCTGCGCGAGGAAGACACCGCGCTGCGCCAGATCGAAGCGTTAGGGTTTCGCGCGGAGGATGTCCGCCACATCGTGCTCACGCATCTCGACTTTGATCATGCCGGCGGCCTGGAAGATTTCCCCTCGGCTGTTGTTCATCTGCTGGAAGAGGAGTGGTCCGACGCCACCGGGCCGCGCAGAGGTTTTGTCAGCCGCAATCGCTATCGGCCGGCGCAACTGGACGGGGTACGTAACTGGAGGCGCTACGGCGCTCAGGGGGAGCCTTGGTTCGGCTTCGACGCCGTGCGCGACCTGGAGGGGCTTCCTCCCGAAATCCTGATGGTACCCTTGCCGGGCCACACCTGGGGGCACGCGGGCATTGCCGTAGCGCGCGAGGATGGATGGTTGCTCCATGCTGGAGACGCATACTTCTATCGCGGTGAGATGCGCAACGCGAGGCGCCGGTGCCCCGGCGGTCTGCGCGGCTACCAAACCATGATGGAAGTCGATCGCAGCTTGCGCTTGGCCAATCAGGAACGCCTTCGCCGGCTCTCGATCGAGCACGCGGGGGAGGTTCGCATCCTGTGCGCTCACGACGTCCAGGAGTTCGAACAGGCAGCAACCGGGAATTTTCTCTGACACTGACGAGGGTACACCTGTTTCCGAACACATTTTCGGCCAATCGGCGATCTTACGCACAAAAATCGAAACAACCGCGAGCGGCTGAGCGATCCGGTGATCGGCTCCCGTCAATGTCGAAGGAGTGGAGGAATGACCGAACCGTCCCATCGGGAACCTTCCGAGCATGCCGGCAGGTCGCACCATGCCGGCTTTGCGGAGATGGGTTTAGACCTCACGCTGGTCCTGAGCGGCGGCAACGCTCTTGGCGCCTATCAGGCCGGCGCTTACGAGGTTTTGCACGAAGCCGGCTGGTTGCCTCATTGCATCGCGGGTGCGTCCGCAGGTGCGATAAACGGTGCGATCGTCTGTGGAAACGCGCCCGACGAACGGCTCCCGCAACTACGCGCCTTATGGGCGCCTTCCCATGCAACTCGCCGCAGTAGGGGCGGCTCGGCAGAAGATGTAAGGCGAAGCGCCGCGGCCCTGATGACTTTGACCACCGGACGCCCCGGCCTGTTCGCGCCCCGAAGCCTCGGCTGGCCTTGGGACCTGCTCGGCCTCCGCGATCGCAACAGCCTCTACGACACATCACCGATGCGGCAAGAACTGACCCGGCTGATCGATTTTGACCGTCTTAACGACGGCGCCATGCGCTTCCTGGCGGCTGCGGTCGATGTCACGACGGGAGAGGACGTGATCTTCGATACGCACCTGCACAGGATTGGACCAGATCATCTGAGGGCAAGCGCTGCGCTGCTGCCGGCCTTCCCGCCGGTCGCTATCGAAGGTCGACCTCTTGCCGATGCGGGGATCTCCGCCAACCTGCCGCTGGACTTCGTCTTGTCCCAGCCCAGGGAACGGCCCTTGCTATGCCTCGCAATCGATCTTCTTCCTCAGAAGGGCGCTCCGCCGACGACACTGGGAGAATCGGTCTCGCGCATGCAGGATCTGATGTTCGCGACCCAGAGCCGCCGAGCCATTGCGGCTTGGCAGGCCATTCACGACGAACGGAAGGCCAGGCGTCAGGGCGCGCCGATCACCTTGGTACACGTCACCTATTGCGATCAAGCGCGCGAGGTGAGCGGCAAGGCTTTCGATTTTTCCCCGGCTTCAGCAGCCGATCGTTGGCAAGCCGGAAAGAACGACATTGGCCTCATCCTAGAAGGCTTCGCTTCGGGCCATCTGCGCGTGAGGCAGGAGCCCGGTATGTCGGTCTATGCGCGGCCCAGCCCCGACGCCGATTTCGAAAGGACGCGTTTCGAACTCGCGCCCAGGATGCCCTGAAAAATGAGGACGCCCTGCTTCCGCCGCCGGAATGCCGACACAGGTTTATATACTGGAACCCGGCATAATCGCTTGGTGTTGGCTGCTCATGGAACAGGATAAGACACCGCACCAATCCATCGCCGGCCGTCGCATACTCGTTACCGGCGGGACCACCGGCATCGGCAGAGCGATTGTCTTGTCGCTGGCCGCGCTCGGTGGGCGCGTCATGACCTTCGCGCGGGATCGCGCCGCTCTCCGCGAGACGCTCACCGCAGCAGGCCTGAGCGAGCATTGCGGCCTTGCTGCCGACGCAAGCGATCCCGAAGACCTGGAAAAAGTCTTTGCGGCGGTTGACGAGCGTCTCGGCGGCATCGACGTTCTCGTCGCCTGTGCGGCCCTTGGCGCAGGGCCGCTTCATGAAATGGAGGATGCCGACTGGCGCTACGTCGTCGAGACCAACTTGATGGGCTCGCTCGCCTGCGCCCGCGCCGCAATCCTGCGGATGTTACAGGAAGGTGGCGGGCATATCGTGCTGCTCAGTTCGATCAGCCCGGACATAAAGGCTCCGGGCGAAAGCGTCTATGCCGCGACCAAAGCGGGCGTGGATGCCTTTGCACTGACTTTGCGCAAGGAAGTCGGAGAAAGGGGCATTCGCGTGTCGGTCATCCAGCCCGGCTCGGTAGAAAGCGATATGCAGCCTTGCTCAGCCGAGGCGCAACGCGAAGCCATCGCCAAAGGCGAGATGCTGTTCGCAGAGGAGATCGCCGAAGCCATCGTGTTCGTACTGACGCGCTCGGCCCGCTGCGATATCCCCATGCTGCGGATCGAACCGATCCGGCAGAAGACGGCGTGACGCCATGATCTGGATCGGCACTTTTACGGCGAAAGGCGGCGCCGGATTGCAAGGTCTGGAGAGGGCTGGTGGATCATTGTCGCTTGTCCCTGGCGAGGCGCGGATCCTCAATGCCTCGTTCGGAGTGTGGTCGGCGGAACGAGGCATCGCCTATTTCGACGATGAGCGCGATGTGGGCCGCGTATCGGCATGGCATCGCCAGAGCGACACGTGGATCGCACTGGGCGATGTTGAGAGCGGCGGATCGGCGCCTTGCTACTTGTCCCTTTCCCCGGATGCGACGCGATTGGCAGTGGCCAACTATGGAGATGGCACCCTCGCTCTGATTGATCTCGATCCTGTGACGGGTGCCGTCAAGGCAAGCTGCGATCAATTTCGGCCTCAAGGGCATGGCTTCAATGCCGGCTCCGATGCAGATCGCCAGGACGGACCGCATGCCCATTGCGCCGTGTTTGCGCAGGACGGGCGAGCCATCTACCATGTTGACCTTGGGCTCGACCGCATCTTCCGGCACCGCGTCGATGGCCAGGAAATAGCGGATACACAAATCGCTTTCGAAGCGCCTGCCGGATACGGACCGAGACATCTCCTCTTCCATCCGGACGGCGTTCACGCGCTCCTTCTGTGCGAACTTGCCGCCGAAATCCTCTTGCTGAAGCGACAAAGCTTTGGCTTCGAACTGGTAGAGGCCGCGCCGAGCGCGCCGGAACCAAGCGAGTCGAAGAACCGCGGCGGCCACCTTGCAATCGATGCGGCAGGGGCCATCTGAGTTTCCAATCGCGGTCACGAGTATAGGTGCCCCGACACGGGTTTGGCCGCGAAGGTGGGGTTTTCTGAAGCGATATAGAGGCTTGCCGCAGCTTCGCCCTGGCGTGAACCGGGACGCACGGATTTTGCCCCCCGACGCGGTTTTGGGCGCAGGAATGAGCAGCGGCTGAGATGGTGATGTGCGCGAAGCCCCAACTATGAACATAAGGTGTGACGCGCGTCGGAGGGCGGGTCAAGGCGACCTTGTTATCAGTAGCACTCAGTGCTATATAATCACATGACCAGCATCGCTCCCGCTCGCGCCTTCAAGTCCGCAGGTTTCTCCAAGTCGGCGCGCAAGGCCGGGATCACGGACAAGGCGCTGTGCAAGGCCATTGCCCAGGTCATGGCGGGCCAGGCCGACGATCTGGGCGGCGGCGTGTTCAAGAAGCGGCTGCATGATAACGACTATCGATCGATCGTGCTGGCCAAGGGTCGGGACTATTGGGTGTACGAGTATCTGTTCGCCAAGAAGGACCGGGCCAACATCGACGAGGCTGAGCTGAAGGGCTTCCGGCAGCTCGCCAAAGCCTATGCCGGGCTGACCGCCTTGCAGGTGGAAGCGCTGCTGGCCGACAAGGACTGGATAGAGATTTGCCCGGAGACCGGGAAGCAGGAGACCGCATCATGAGCAAGCAAAGCTACAAGAGCGACGCCTTCGCCGCGATTCACGCCTCGGCCAGGGCGCTGCACAAGGTCGGCGCGATCGACAAGGCGACCATGCGCGATTTCGACGCATCGTGCCTTTCTGTGCCGCCCGCCTTCACCCCCGAAGCCATCCAGCATCTGCGCGAGGCGAACAACGTCAGCCAGCCTGTGTTCGCACGCTATCTCAACACCAGCGAGTCGACGGTCGAGAAGTGGGAGACCGGGGCCAAGCGCCCCAGCGGCATGGCCTGCAAGCTGCTCGCCATCGTCCAGAAGCACGGGCTGCAAGTGCTGGCTTGAAGGGGCTGCGATGCTGCGCATCGAGCCGGTAATTCAGATACACACACCTCACGCACGGGTGCATGACGGGATTCCGCCGTTTTTCGAGAGTGCGATCCGCACCCTCGGGTGAGGTGCGCGGAACGGATCGGCGGTTTTCCGGGCTTTGCGGAGAGTGCGGATCGCACCCTCACGCGTCTTCGGCGCCGGCCTCGGCATCAAGGAGGGCAAGCAGCGCCTCAGCTTCGTTGGAGGCCTCCTCGCTGGCACTGCCGGCGACGTGCTGGGCATCCTGGCGGGCGGCGAGGCGGGATCGGATCGTCTTCGCCGGATGTGTGGCGGTGTGTACGGCTTTCAGCGCCTTGATGCTGCCCTGGGTGTATAGCTAGGTGGTCTTGAGGTCGGCGTGGCCGAGCATGGCCTGGATGAACCGCACGTCCGCGCCGTTCTCGAGCATAAGCGTCGCCATGGTGTGGCGGAACATATGGCACGAACCACGCTTGCCGATGCCGCTGTCATTGACCGCCTCGCGCACGATTTCGGCCAAGCGCTCCATCCCCAGGGCCTGTCCGAACGTCGAGAGGAACAGCGTGCCGTCATCGGCGCCCGAGGCCAGATCGGGGCGCACGTCGGCCAGGTATTTACCGATCCATTGCAGCGCCCGCGCGCCGACCGGCACCATGCGATCCTTCTTCCCCTTGCCCTCCCGGATCGCCCGTCGATCGCCCCCGATCCCCGCGCTTCGGCAGGGCATCGGCCCGTAAGACATCGTGGGGCGCATGTTCTCTGAGAACACAGCCAGCCCATTGATCCGGCACAGCTTTCCGAAGCCGCAAAAGCTGTACCACAGGAGAACACACGCTCCGACGCGCGCAACCAATTGCTCCATAACGATAATCACCTACACGCTCGTGCGTAGGGTGTGCGCTCCATTCTTAGGATTACCCGCCTCGATCGCGTCCACCAGCTCGGCCGGTGGATCGGCACCGATCGCGGCCTCCGGCGGGGCAGCCAGGCCGGGAGATTTGCGGTGCCGGGATTTCCAGAACAACATCAACGCGTTGACACGAACACGGCACCACCTGTCTCGCGGGCAGTGCCGCTTGTCTCCCTAAAAAACGACGTCCAGACAATAGCTTACCCCAAAGGGGGAGCCACTGCTTTTATCTTGCTTCCACATTTTCCAGGCCAGCCTCGATTGCCAGGATGATCTTCTCGGCTTTCAGCGAGGAGAAGCAGATGCCCTTGGCAAGCTCGTGTCCCATGATATGGCGCTTCCAGCGCATGTTCGTGCTTGCGCCAGTGCCTGAGGTCAGTGCCGCATATGCCGGCCACTCGTACCCGGATCATCACCCAGTCCTCGCCAGGCAACTCAGGGCGATCGACATCCTCGACGCTGAACGTGCCTGCGGTCGTCTTGAGCGCGGCCTTCATGCCGCTTGCGTCCAGGAAAGTAGCAGAGCCACATTGGCCGGAACCCATGCTTCGTAGCGCTCCTCCGCCCACTTCATCTCCATGACTTCCTGGTCTGCCGTCCAGAGCCGTGGCGCGATCCCCTTGCCCTTCGAGACGGTCGGAAGCAGCGCGAGGCGCACCCTCGTCGTATCGGGGCCGTCGATACGCAGATTGAGCGTCCCCGGATCGAGACGATGGATCGCCCGCACGAAACTATCGCAGAACAACAGGAACGGCGCATCTTCGATGCGGTGAAGACTTCGCGTCGCATAGACCAGCGCCGCGCCGCTCCCGTAGATTTCCTGACCGACCTGCCCGGCCTTTTGTCCGTCCGCATAGAGGTCCTCGAGAGGGAAGTTCAATTCTGGATCGATGTGTCCGTTGCGGATCTCGCCCGCGAGCGCTTCGGGTGGAATGGCATCGGGGTAGTAGTACCAGGCCCTGTCGAGAGCATGCCGGCAGAATTCGTTGACCAGCAGCTTGACGCTCGGGATAAGGTGCGGTCCGCCATAATCCAGATAGCGCTCGAACGCGGCATAGCTGTCAAAACACTCGTAGGCGGCCATATAGGGCGCATCCTGGAGGCAGGTGACACCCAGGAAGTTCGACCAATGACGCGCCAGGCCGATGTCGCTTTCCCAGATCTGGCTGTTGTGGAAGAAGCTGGCAAGATAGACGTAACTTTGATCCAGATGCTCCTTGCGGTTGGTGATGCGCCAGAGACGGATACAGGCTGCTGCGCCCCACGCGGTCAGGTTGGCCTGGTAGTTGAGGTCGAAACGCATACCCTCCGCTGCGGCGATCGCCTTTTCGGCTTCGCCCAGGAAGCGGTCGTCATGGGTAAGCTCGAAGGCCTGAAGCATGACCCAAGCATAAATCCCGCCGACGTCGGTTTGCCCCCGCTCATCGGCTTCGGCCACGTCGGTGATGACGCTGAAGTCGTCGATCTTGTACATGATCGGCCACTTGTATTTAAAGTGCCGGGCTGCCCGGATGCCATAGTCAATGGACGCCAGGAACAGCTCGCGGGCTTTCTCGTCGCCGGCAAGCGCCAGGTTCGAGAGGTTCAGGAGCGGGTGATAGAGATACCAGCTATCGATAGCATCGGCATCCTTGTCCTTGCCGACGTTGGGCAGGTAGCGGCGCAGAGTTTTCAGCTCGTCGTCGTAGAACTTGCCGATCCCTGCCATGATCTCGCGCGAGAGCGAATGTGGCTCTCCGGTCCAGCGGCTCCAGTCCTGAAGCGCGGAGGCGATCGACAGCTGGACCATTGCGTCGGGATATTCGCTCGCCGTGTAAGGGTGGAAATAGGTATGGCCGTAATGCCGAACCTTGGCTTCCGGCGCATTTTCAAGGTCCCACAAGGTCGCTTCGGCCCGCGCGTTCCAGTCGTGCAGAGCAGGCGTCGGGGGTGACAGCCAACCGTACACTGCCCCCAGCATGTCCAGGAATTGCCAGGCGGAATCCGTCTCTTCCTGTTGCGGATAGGCTCGGATGGACAGGATGGTGTCGTAAAGCGTAACCTTCTGCCCTGCCTTTAGGATCGCCTTACCGGTCTCGGGATCGACCGGAGGCCGATAGCCCAGATCCGGCCAGTCGCCGCCCACCGCTTCCGTCGGCTTGCTGCCGGTCATGTTGAAATAGTCGTTCAGGGCCGTCAGGTTCTGGAGGTACAGCACTTTGCCGAAGGCCGGGCGTTCCAGCGTGAAATAGAGCAGCCCAGTGTTCGTCTTGCGCTGACGCGCCTCGATATGGCCAAGCGTCTGCGCCGCGTCCCCCTTGGCGTCGAACGGCACAAGGTCGCGCGGCACCCATTCGATCGACAGGTCGCGCTTGGGTTTGAACCGAAGCGTGGCCCGCAATTGTTCCAGGCCGAAAGGATCCGCCGTGAGCACGAGCCGGCTGGTGCCAAGCGACCCTTCGCATTCCACCGCAGCGATCGCGCCGGGAACCTTCAAGCCGCGGCAGCGCGCATCCGGGCTGAACACGGGCATGCGCAGGGCAAGTCCGCCGGCATCGCGCCGGCGCATCACGATCCACAGCGTGTCATCCACAAGCCGCACTTCAATGTCGAGACCACCCTGGCGCGCCTTTGCCACGGGCGTCTCCGACGTCTCCCGCAATATCGCGCTTGCCCGGACAGTGACGGGATCAATGGCCTGTGCCGTGTCGGCCTGCGACATTTCGTGCTCTCCTTCAGACGATCTCGCTTGTCTCCTCAATGCCGCAAAGCGCGACCGGTTTCGGAAACCCGATCCAGGTTTATAAGTCGTCAGTGCCATCCGTGGCCCAGGCCCGCCTTCACCGAAACGAAAAGGTCAGACAGCGGGAAAACGCCGAGCGTTCATGCGCTTCCAGCGGCGGCGGACTCGTTCTTCTCGCGCTAAGCCTGCGGGAAGCTCCGTTATCGCACGCAGACCGGTGACCGTCGAAAAATTCTGGAATGTCGATCGCGTGCGGACGAACATGTGGCGCACCACTTCGCTGCGATCGATCTCACCCTCCTCTCGAACGACCGAAAGACGGTGCAAGGCATAGATGCCAAGCACGCCAGAGATCAGAAAGTAGAAGTCCCAATGCATCAGCCGGGCATCGATCAGGCCCGTCACGCCGTTGGGGTCGATCCAACGTAGCGCCAGTTCGAGCCGCCGCGCGGAAAAGAAGTCGGCCAGCAATCCACCAATAATAGGCGCCACACCGGCTGCGATCGCGGAGACCAGGCTGTTGACTGCAATGTAGGCCGTAGACTCTCCGCGAGGCGACAGCTTGAGAGCGATGTTCGTCACGGCCAGGGTGGCCCCGCCCATTGCGCCGCCCATCATGAGGTGCAGCACTATGAGCCATGCCAGGCGTGCTCCCTCACCATCGATCTGGGAGGCGCCGGTCATGCCGATAATGCAGAGGATATAAACCGGCGCAGAGATCCGTAGGACGGACTTGTTGCTGAAGGCGTCCGTCAGCCGCCCCCACTGCTTCAGCATCAGCGCATTAGCAATTTGGCTCGCGATGTTGAGGCCCATGACACTCGTCATGCCGTATCCGAGTTGCTTGACCAGAAAGACGGTAAAGAATGGCGTAGCGAAGTTGATCGCGAATTGCCAGGCGGCGACGAACACGATCAATCGGCTAAAGTTGGGGTCTTTGAAAGGACGGCGCAACACTTTGGCCAAGTTCAGCCGCGCTCACTGGGAGGCGGTCATGGCCGGCTCAGGCATGCGGGCAACGATGACGGCGCTCAACATGCCGAATACGCAGCCGGTGCGGTAGAGCAGGGCGAATGTCGCATCGGCGGAGACCAGGCCCCGCTGGGAAAGTTCCAATCCTCCGGCCGCGATCAACCCGGCCGCCAGCAAAGTGATCGTGGCATAAACGGTGCGGCGTCCGAACAGATCGCCCATCCGTTCCTCGGGGACAAGATCTCTCAGCCAAGCGTTCCACGCACATCCCCCCACAGCGCCGAAAAGGCAAAGCACGGCCGTGGAAAGGACAAGCAAGGGTAGGGCGCCGTTGCCGAAGAACGGGAGCACTGCGATAACCGCCAGGGCGAGCCTCCCAATCACGCTTGAGATCACGGCGATGCGCTTGCGGGCACGTACACGCTCGACCAGCCAGATTCCCGGCAATTGGCCAAACTGCGCGAAAAATGGGACGGCGGCCAGCAAGCCGATCATCAAGTTGCTCGCGCCCAGATGGAGCGCAAGCGCAGGCAGGATTACGCCGGTGGTCAGGGCGGCTGTAGTATTGGAAAAGGCACCTTCCACGACAAGCTGGCGCAGCCCTTCTTCACGTCGTTCCGATGTCACATGGCCTTCCGGCGAAAGCATCGATCAGGATCCATCTACGGTCAAACCCGAGGAATTCAGGCCTACCCGTCAGCCAGAAGCTGCCAGGTCGTTTCTGGTTCGCCAAAATTAACATGAATGGACAATCTGGGGCTTTGGTGACCATTGGCATGATCGATGTTGGTCTGAGGCTCTCGTTGCTCGAACCAAACAGTTCTGATTGGTCACTCGGCTTCTTGAAGGGCCTAAAGGGCCCGTTACGCCGGGGTGCGCTTGGGGTGGGGTCCGCCGAAACTGCGATGTTTTCGGGGAGCGAAGCCGCCGCGACAGCGCAGGGATCCTTCAAAAAAGTAACTCATCATGCACACTATGATTATTTCCGCGCGGATCGGACCGCGCTGCCGGCAGCTGCTGCCTCAGCGCGTCCGATCTTCTGCCGCGTTTCAGCGTTGCTCCCCCTGATAAAGCCAGCGCGAACGACCTTTGGTGAGACCTTTTACACAAGTGTCGAAAATAATTGAGAATTGATGCATGCCTAAGCGGCCTTTCGAAGGCGCCGAACGACAGAGGAACGGTTTGAGCCCTGTCGGGCTGTAGCGACGCAGCTGACAGCGAGCGTATTCTGCGCCGCCGGCGCACTTTTGCGCAAAAGCGAAGATCGATTGGTGACGGCTATGCTTCGAGCCGGCGGCTCGCAGGCTTCGTCGGCGCGGGATCCGGATCCTCCAGATCAAGGTAGGCACCTTCAAACTGAGCGATGGCCATTATCGCTGCGAGCGAGGGAAGTGTGAGACGCTTGCTGCGCAGCTCGATGAGCCCGGAGCGACGAAGTTCCTGGATGACCCGGTTGGTATGTACCTGAGTCAAGCCGCACGCTTCGGCGATCTGGGTCTGGGTGACGGGAAAGGGGCAGACGCCATGCGAAGCCATGCCGATCTTTTCCTGCCGCAGGTAGATCTCGCATAGCAGATGCGCCACCCGCTCCTTCGCACCCATCTGCCCTATCACCGACGTCCAGCGGCGCTGGATCGATAGCGAAAGCATCTGGTTTCTCCAGAAGCTGCGGGCAAGGCGGGCGTTGCCCGTCAACAAGGCCCGAAATTCTAGTTTTCCGACAATCGACACGGTCAGGGTTGTCACCGCCGTTATCGATTGCTCCATAGGTGCCCGCGACGTAAGATCGTTGCAGCAAAGATCTCCCGGCATGGCGAAAGCGACGACTTGTCGCCGCCCGTCAGCGAATTGGATAGCCTGTTCAGCCCAGCCGCTGATAACGATCAAAACATGGGCGGTGCAATCACCCTGGCTGAGCACGAGTTGCCTCGGACGATAAGTGCGCAGGCGCTGCGCGGCCGCAAACTCCAATACGATCTCCCGGGAGTTTTGCCGGGTGGGCGGTCGTTCGGGATTAGTGCTGCTCTGCTGCGCGGTCCACATAGGGGCCTCCAGAATCGTGTACGGCGGATGAACAAACTCACACCCCTGCGACCAGCGCACATTCACATAGATTAGTGGAATGGAAGGTCTATTCTCCATTGACCCGTTGCACAGAGCGCTTAGGCCTTGCGGTGTACTCAAGTTAATTGAAGATAATGCAGCTGTCTTCGTATGGCCTTCTCCTGTCATTTCGAAAAAACCATGCAGACAACCAAGGATCGACTGCGCCAGCCCTTGGTTTGTCCGCAGCAACGGAGACGTCATGACCGTAGAGCAACAGGGCCCGGCAGATCCGGAAAATATCCGGCAGACATCAAGGCCGTGTCGGCCGAAACAATAAGCGATGCCATAAGCTATGTGTAAGGCAATACGCCCGATGACGTCGGGATGGGCAGGAATGTGCAGGTGATTGTACCAGGCGCGCCCGAAGAGGCGCCAGCGCCTGATGCGGCAGAGCACTTGCTCGTCTTCAGAAAAGCCGACCGAAAGCATGCTTTCGCAGCCCGCGTATCTGGAGCCGCGAACCGGCGGCAGATGGCATTGACACATCGTCACGCCCACGATCGCGGCGGCCGAACCATCACAGCTGACGTTCGCTAGCTTCTAGTCGGCATACTATTGTTGAGAACAAAGTTCCGATACCATCACCGCGAACGCGCGCGATGTATCTGATAGAGCTCATCAAATAGGCAAGTAAATGAAAGCTCACTACCGGCGAGGATGTGCCCTTTTTGGTGATTAGCCAACGCGCGCTTTGCGAAACTGTTCCGCTTTCGACACTTTGGCTAACTTATGTAAATGCCGCCATTTCACGAGCATCCGAATGGAACGGGAACTCTCGGAGCCCCTGAATGCAGTCACCTTACCATCATCCTCCTTACCACCGACTGACCGAATTCGTGCCCTTGAGCGCGGAAGAAATGTCCGTAGCAAGCCGGTGGCTAACCGATCGGCGCCGACTATGGAGAGGGAAAGCTATCCGCCATGAAGGCGAGGCGGTGAACGGGGTGTTTTTTCTTCTCGAAGGATGGGTCGGCTCTTCGCTGTTGCTGCGCGATGGAAGGCGCCAGATCGCGAAAGTTCACCTTCCCGGAGATATGCTGGGCTTTCCCAGTCTTGCGCTAAGCCATGCAGGAGAGACGCTGGAAGCACTGACCGATGTGACCGTCTGCTCTCTGCCGAACGCGGCGATTGGTCGGATTTTCGAGGAACTGCCTAGGCTGGCCTTGGGGCTATTTCTCAGCACGCAAAGGGAAAGAGTAGCCCTCATGCAGAAGTTGTCCTGGGTGGGTGCGACATCTGCGATCGAACGGCTTTCGGCCTTTCTGCTCGACCTTCATCACCGCTTGGAAGCAGCCGGCCTGACAGAATCTGGCAGCTTTGATCTTCCAATTACGCAGCAACAACTTGGCGAACTGCTTGGACTTTCAACGGTGCACATCAACAGGACCTTCAAAAGTCTGGACGAAACGGGGTTCATCGCCCGGTGTCGAGGTCGGTTAAAGATCGACGATTTCGAGGGGCTGCGTCGACTTGCGGCCACTTCGCCTCCGGAATTTGCAGGAACGGCGGCTTGGACCCGCTTGAGGGGATCAGAAACCTTCCGGAAAGGAACGCAATAAAGAGGCCGCTACCGGGGTAGTGGCAGCGGCCTCTCCCGTCCCGTCATACGATTCAGGATTGGAACCCGGACTCAGCGGCTTCTTGACGGATAACTTCAGGTAAACCGCAGGGTTCCAGAAATATGATCCATGCTATGGCGGGGCATCAAAAGTGACAAGGCAGGCACGAGCAGGGGAGAGACGCGTTTATTTGGTAGGCCGTAAAGGAGGCTAGGGAATGGATGACGAACTGCGAACACAGTCGAACAATCGCGCTGCCCTGTTGGTCATGGACATGATCAATCGTTTCGATTTCGAGGGGGCGGACGCCTTGGTAGGCAAAGCACGAGAGGCCGCTAAGGTTATCACGCGGTTGCGCCGGGAGATGAACGCTACCGGAAGCCCGGTCATCTACGTCAACGACAACTTCGACGAGTGGCATTCCGACCGATCCCGGCTGATAGCCAGCGCCTTGGATGGCGGGCGGGACATAGCCAGGATCGTCGAACCGGCCGAGGGCGATTTCTTTGTCATCAAGCCGCAGTTTTCTGGGTTCTACGCAACAAACCTCGCGGTCCTTCTGCCTAAACTGGGGGTTTCCCGACTAATCCTGACGGGGGTGGCGACCGATATCTGCGTGCTTTTCACGGCTGCCGATGCCCATATGCGCGATTACGACATATGGGTTCCGGCCGACGCGGTCGCCGCCGAATGCGACAAACGGTCGCAATGGGCGCTGGAGATTATGCGAAACAGCTTGGGCGCGCATACCGAACCCACTGACGAACTCACGCTCGCGAAGTGGCTGAGCAACGGTTTGCGGTAAAGCAAGCGCGATCGCGCATGAATATAAACGGGGCGGGCCCGCACCTTCGTGGCGTCCGGGCCCTCGACTCTTCGAGAGTCCCTTTCCAAGAGCACTGCACTGTCCCCGATACTCGGCTGCTTCCGGGATAGAGCCCAGATTTCCCGCTGTATCGCCGCGTATCTCTTCCGCGAACCAGGCGCAAGTTCGGGCGAGGCCTTCTGCCAAGGCCATGGGTGGTCGCAATCCGAGCAGGCTGCGCGCGCGATGTCTGGCCTGCGGCGGCGCGGATCGTCCATCGGCAAAGAAAGACGAGCGCGCTGGCCTCGCGGCCGACCATGTCCCGTACCGCCTCGGGGAGAGGTGTCTCAAGTACTAAAATTCGTAAACAGCTTGAAGATTTTTTCCGGAATTATGCTGCATAACTCGTCGGAAAATCGACATGTGTTCACTGACAATCCGAGGTTCATGTTAATCATACCTGTTCTCATCGTAGGTTGCCGAAGGCTTCAAGCCATCGGGTCTATGCAAGCGATATTATAAACCGGATATTGGCAGCTCTTGGATCGTTGCATGACTAGACGAGGCGCTTTGGCGCGATGTCGACAAGGACTTACAGCGTGGCATGGTACATAGACGCGACTCTCATCGAGGCGAGCGACGGGGACAAGTCTTGGTGGGACGGCGAGTTTCTGCCCGGAGCAAAGGTGCCTGTCGCAGGCATCTTCCGCTGCATCGGATGCAGCCGCGAAATAGCGCTCGCCCGTAATGGCAATCTGCCGCCGGGCGGCCATCACCAGCACGAGGAGAAAGCGAGGCCGATAGCCTGGCGGCTCATCGTCCGCGCGAATACGTCGGGCCATGCAACGATGCGCGCAATAGGCGGTTGCCAGGCGGCGGCCAGCAGGCGTCGTGGCGGAGAGACGGTGCCGACATGAGGCGGGAAGACCGGTTTCATCGCGTCTCGGGTGTTGCGCTTGGCGGAAGAGTGGCGGATAATCCGCGCAGGGTAAGGCTTTATCTATTGGCGAAGCCGCCCGCCCGATGCGGATCGAAAGTTGCTGGGTGGAGTTAAGCGTCTGATGTCGAAAGTGGGGTGCGAACCACAGGTCGCGGCGGACTCGATGCAGGAACGTGTGGCGCGGCATGACTGGGGCGCAGCGCTTGGGCCGAAGTCGGACTGGTCTCCTGTTCTGACGACCACGTGCGAGATGGTGCTCGCGCATGGCTTCCCGATGGTGCTGCTCTGGGGCGCCGATCTCATCCAGATCTATAACGACGGCTATGCCGTGATTTTGGGGCGCAAGCATCCCGCAGGCCTAGGTCAGCCGACGCAAGAGTGCTGGCCCGAAGTCTGGGACATCAATGGCCCTATCTACCAGCGCGTCTGGATGGGCGAGACGATCACCTACGAAGACAAGCTCTATCCGCTGGAGCGAGATGGAGCTCGGCGCGATGCCTGGTTCACGCTTACCTACAGTCCAATCCGGGAGAATGGCGTTGTCGCCGGGATTCTCGTCACTGTTTTCGAGACGACCAAGGCCCATGTCCTGGAGCATGAGCGCTCGTTCATGGAAGCCGATCTGCGAGAAGCGGAAGTGCGCTCGCGAACGCTGGTGGAGGGCATATCCCAGGCAGTTTGGGAAAGCGACGAACGGGGCATGGTCGTAACCGGCAGTCCCAGTTGGCAGGCTTACACCGGGCAGAAAGGGAAGACGGCGCGCGACGGAGGCTGGATGGAAGCCGTTCATCCTGACGATCGGCAAGGCGTTCTCAGCGCATGGCGGGAAAGCATGGAAAGACGGCACCCGGTCGATACAGACATGCGCCTCATGCACGCGCCCAGCGGTAGCTATCGCTGGAGCAACTTGCGGGCAGTGCCTTTGCTTTCTGATGAGGGCGCGGTCGAGAAATGGGTCGTGATGAACATCGACATCCATGATGCGCGAGTGCTGCGCGAACGCCAGGAGGCCCTGCTTGCGGAATTGCAGCACCGCGTTCGCAACATCCTGTCGCTGATCCGCTCAGTCTTTTCCCGAACTCTCGAGGCTGGCGGTTCACTAGATAACATTGCCGATCATTTTCGCGGAAGGCTCGACAGCCTGGGACGAACCCAAGTGGGCGTCGCCCGGAACGCCCAAGGCAAAGTGAACTTGGAAAACATCATTCGCGATGAATTGCTGAGCGTAGGGGAAAGTGACGGCCCCCGATTGTTAATTGAAGGGCCGGAAGTCGAATTGTTCGGCAAGCAGGCGGAAGGGATTAGCCTGGCGGTCCACGAATTGACCACGAATTCACTTAAGTTCGGCGCCTTGAAGTCGGGGCGTGGAAACCTGTCGATTTCATGGTCTGTGCATCACTCCAAGGCGGTTGGCCGCCATCTGGAATTCGTTTGGGAAGAAACGGGGGTGCCGGTCGTCGCCGTGCAGCCAGCCCATCATGGTTTCGGAACTGAACTCATCGAAGAAGCCCTGCCGTATCAGCTGAAGGCTGTTACCGTGCTTGAATTTCGTAACGGCGGGGTTCATTGCCGCATCCATCTTCCGCTTCCGGGTCCAGCCCGGGAGATGATCTGACGGCCTTTCAGCTCGCCGGGGCAGGGGGGTGCAACTTTGCGGCTTCCAGCTTGATAACACCCGCATAGCTGTTTTCCTCGACGAAGCCCGATGAAAGCCCTCGTTGATCCGCCGCGTGATCGCCGCGCGCTCATCTTTCATACGATAATCCGAGCGTGCCAGCTCCACGAACGACGCGCCAAAATCGGCTTCGGCTTGCCCGGTATGAAGTGAGGCATCAGGTTGTCACGCGGCTCTTTCACTTCGTTGCGCATGGCGAAGTTTCAATTGTAAACGAAAGCCTTGAAAGCTTTTGACACTGTCCGGAAGCCGCCCGGCATGCAGCCGATGATTGCTATTAGCCTCATTGTGCGGCGGAACGAAGATACAAGCTGGTGAGTTGAGGGTCAATGCACGTTCGAACAGCCCTGGAAAGTCATATTCAGCCCTAGAAAGTCATAATGTATTTACGGAGTGACGTTGGGAAAGGGATCGGAGAGTTCGACATGACGCCAAACGATCAATCGACAGTATCGTCATTCGAAGACCAGAAGTACCTGACGCGGAAGTCAATCCTGATCATTGAGGATGACTATTTTATCGCTTTCGACCTGCGCGGCGTTCTCATGGATCGCGGTGCAGACGTCATTGGACCGATCTCCGATCCCGACGCGGCGCTCAAGCTTATCGAATCCAATGCCTCTTTCGACGCTGCGGTTGTCGACATCAATCTGCATGGTGAAATGTCATTTCCGCTGGTTGACGAATTGATCAAGCGGGATGTTCCCGTCATGTTTCTGACGGGGTACAGCGCTGATGTCGTTCCCTATCGACTACGTCACCTGCCGCGCCACCAGAAGCCTTTATCGCTGAAATCGATCGCCGAAGTTGTACGCAACTTAATCGAGGGGCATCGCTGAACCTATGGGATGAGCAGCCTATTTTGCTCAAGTCGCAATGATAGCGAGGCTTCTCATTTGGTCTGAGCGCTGATCCGGAAATCTCGTTGCGGGAGTGACAGTGGTTTGGGGCGATCTGGCAGACAAGGACTGGGGCCAAGAGGGAGATGCGCGCGTCCTGGTCCTCATAAAGGGGCGGGATACGAGTGCCATTCTACGCCTTAAGG
Organism: Novosphingobium sp. ZW T3_23; assembly: GCF_044987305.1. Taxonomy (NCBI): domain Bacteria; kingdom Pseudomonadati; phylum Pseudomonadota; class Alphaproteobacteria; order Sphingomonadales; family Sphingomonadaceae; genus Novosphingobium; species Novosphingobium sp. ZW T3_23. The sequence continues at coordinate 42,362 of NZ_JBJDRF010000012.1, read as the reverse complement.
CTCCAAGGCGTCGGTAAGGCGTCAGACCATCTGTCAGTTACCTTCCGCAGACGTCATTCAGCTGGCGCACTCCGAATTGACCGATTCAGGTCGCTGGCGCGTTCGTAGGTAAGTTCATACCGCGCCGGCACTATGGCAAGATCGCTCTATCCTTCGCCAGCGTCCTCAACTTCGCCGTGATACCCAAATGGCTGCAACACTTTGATTTGGCAGGGTAGCGGCTTTTCCCATAGATTTTAACATAATGCTTATTATCCTTTCGGTCTTATGTACGCGCAATTTGGAAATGACACCCCCCGCTACAGCCACCGCATGGAGAAGAAAGCTCGGCCGTTCCGAACACGCCACCAGCTTGACTAGGATCGTTCCTCCGCCCGGAAGGTGATTTTCGTCGCGATGGCCTTCGTAGAACCAGCCGCATTGACAAACCAGATGGCTCAGCGCCCGGCCATCGAAGCCAACCTCAAACCAGTTCCGCCGACGAACTGGACCATGCCTTTCCGGCTACGGCAAGAAGTCGGCGATACACAATGGTCGATCGAAAGCCGCATTGTGTGCCACGATAAGATCGGCTGAGGTAAAGATGCCGCCAGCAAGCTGCTCGTCGATCGGCTCGCCTGCCAGGATTTCGTCAGTGAGACCGCTAAGCATCGTGATGCGCGGATCGAGTGTTCCCACTTGGGACGCCGGCCGCGAATTGATGATAGTTGAGTACGGCCATGGTCATGGACCTGCTCCTAACCATCAAGCCAGACTTGGGAAACACCGCCTAGCAGCAAAATAGGAATGTTGTCGCCGAACCGAGATTCTCGGGAATGCGCGAACACGACACCAAGGGAGAATTTCACCGATTAAGGCGGCGCGGCATCACCTCAAACTCCGACCTGTGATTTTCCGATAGCCAAGGATAACCTTTTTGGCAGTTAGAATCCGGAACCAAGTCGGTGAAACGGCCGTTATCAGAACGAACAGCGAACAAGGAGCGCTTTCATGGCTGAGGAACTGCATAATCCCAAGCTTGATGACAATCCGGGATCCAACACCGAGAAGAACCCGGCAGACTGGGTCTCAGGTGATGATCCTATGACGGGTGCCCAAGCTTCTTATCTTACCACGCTAAGCGAGGAAGCGGGAGAAGACCTGCCGCCCGAGGGTCTCAGCAAGGCAGAAGCTTCGCAGCGGATCGACGCCTTGAAAATGAAACTCGGCCGGGACTAAAGTCTTGGAACAGGTCTGCGGCGGATGCCTGTGCGGTTCAGTCCGCGTGGCCGCAGTCGGCCAGCCCTATCGGGTCGGGATCTGCCACTGCCTCGATTGTCGCAAACATCACGGCGCGCTGTTCTTCGCCGCCGCCATATTCCCTCAAGCTGCGGTGACGATCGCAGGCACCACCAAGCATTATCGAGGAAGGCATTTCTGTCCGGAATGTGGGTCGTCCGTCTTCGCGCGCCATGGCGACGAGGTTGAAGTGCACCTCGGAATTCTTGATGCCCCAAACCAGTTTGCACCGACTTACGAGAACTGGACAGTTCGTCGCGAAATCTGGCTGCCAGACTTCTCGGTCGGCCACCGCTACCCGCGTGATCGACAAAACCAAGGCCGTGCAGAAAACTAGCCGCTATCAGGAGAGGCAAGTCCGGCCCTTGTCTGTCGAAAATTGGTGCTCCCATGCGGCGGCGCCTGTGTTTTGTTTGCCTGCCTGTGTTTTGCCTGCCTGGTAGTTCACCAGCTTGCCGTAGAAATGCGGTCGAGAAGAGATTGCTATCTGGCCTGACGGCACAGCGATCGGCCCCGACATGCCTCAAGCGCCAAAAGCGTGAGCTCGTTCCCTACTTCCAGCATTGATCCATTCAGCGCTGTTCCCTTAGCTCCCCTGCCTGATCCTTCAGTGATTTAGCTCTCTGCTCAGCCGCCTTTCGGATATTTTCTGCCTGGTCTTCGAGCTTGTCTGCTTGAGCATCAGCTTTCGCCTGGATGACTTGCCCTTCGTATTCAAGAGCATCTGCCTGGGCTTCCCGAGCTTTCGCGGTGGCGCGATCGATCCGATCGGCTGCCTTTCCCGCGCGTTCGCCAGGACCATTGCCTTCGTAGCGCAATCCCGCAGCCTTTGCTGCCGCCTCATCTTTTGCGGCACCCGCTTTCTCCTGCGGGCCGTCACAGGCGGCGATCATGCAGGCCAATGCTGCAGCGGCTGTCAACGTGGTTATCATCTTCATGCAGCGTTAACTGCCTGCCGCCCGTCTCGTTCCGCGCGCATCATGAAGCTGGGTCTTGTCAGCAGCGCCGTGAACTTCCTGCTCACGGGAGATTATAATCCTGATGGGTAACGACAGATGCGTTTTAGGCACCACGAAAGCACAGGTTCGAGAACACTCGCTCGCCTTCCTTCAGGAGTTTGTAGAGCTGTTCTACGGTGCCGGCTTCATCTAGGGACTAGTCTGCTAAGGTCGTCTCGACGAAAGCTTCCTGCTTGCCGCCATGGCCAGGCACAAGGCTACGATCGAATGCGTCGACGCGTTCGCACAGACCAATTTCAGGCCTTGGATGGTTCACCGTTCCCGCCGTGACCTTTCACGGCACCGCCGATGAAGCCTTTCCTATCAATCCTTCAGGTCGCGTCGGCGCGGCCGGCTTCGCTAGTGCGCAGTTCGTCTAGCATGAGAACGAGCCGCAAGCCCTCTTCGCCGCGCCTGCAAGCTGAACGAATATCTCAGCAGATTCCTCGGTCGTATTCCGCGCCAAGCGTCGTAACGAGGCTCGGCCTTTCTCCCATGACCCTGGAGCTCGCATCCTTCACAACCTTTTCCCCTGACGTGCGAACAACCCCATTTGATTCAAAATTTAGCTAACTCCGCTTAAGCCGATGCGCGATTCGCGTTCACTCGCTAGCAGCACGCGTTAGAGGAACGACCTGAACGTACGACATAATTAGAGATTCGCTTCATAGTTCCCCTGTAAACTGTCCCAAAATGAACAAAGTCGGTGTTAACTAACATTTAGCAATTGCCTCTTGGGCTTAGCCTTTCTAAGCCCCCGACGGCGCCCGGTGCGGGGCGTACTGATGTGGACGACAGGGGCTAATCATGCCGTTCACACATTAAGCGGGGGCTTGATGATGATTGACTATTCATGGCGGCTGTCGCTTGCCGCCATCAAGGCCGGCAGCATACTGCTTGCCGCGTTTCTCATCATCGTGCCGGCGCAGGCTGCAACCGAGTCCGTGGCGATAGATGTCGTTGCCCGCATCAAGGAACGGTGTGGCTTCGCCGCCAATGGCCCCACCAGCATCAACGCGCCGCGCGATCTCGAAGGCGCCGCCAACTTCTTTCTGGCAGTTGGGCTCGACTGCAACACACCTTATGCCCTGGGCGTAACGTCGCAGCGCGGCGCGCTGACGAATGTCGATGCGAACGACGACGGATCGGGCTTTTCCTTCAGCAAGCGCTACCGGGTTTCGGTCATGCTCGAAACCGACAAGGGTGCCGTACGCAGTGCGCCCTGTGCGTCCGACGAGATGGCGGACGGCGGACAGTGCGCTTTCGCAAGCCTCGTTCCCGGACGCGGCCTCAAGTCCGGCGCTGGCATCAGTGTCGGTCGCAATGCCGTGATCTCGATCGAGTGGGCGGCGCAAGCTCTTAACCAGCCCCGCCTTGCGGCGGGCCGCTACAAAGACACCCTCATTCTGGTGGTTGGGCCACGCGCATAATTGCAGTCCAGCCACACGGAGGGCGGAGCGTTGGGTCGACGCACCGCTCAACCATCGGCCGCCTGTCCCGGTAGCCGGTGCAAGTCGCAAGACCCGCGAAAGCGGTCTTCAATTCTCCGACGCGTTCCTGCGTCAAGATACTCAAGGAGTTGAATATGAAGCGTTCGATCCTCGCCGCCAGCGCGGCAGCCGTTTTCGCAGTCGCCGCCGGTTCGGCCCACGCCGCCGATACGCGCATCGACATCAATGCGCAGGTCGACAGCAAATGCGGCATCTCTTCGCAGGCTTCGTCGATCACCCTGGGCGATCTGACCGATGCCAATGCCAAGGTCCGTTCGACCGTTACCGAAGAAATCGCCCAGAAGCTGACCGACGCGCGCGTCGTTGCCTTCTGCAACAACGGCGGCAGCAACGTCCGCGTCGCCCGCGCCGTGCTCGCCCTTGACGGCGCTTCCGGCACCGGCCTCGCCCAGGGCGATTTCGCCCAGTTCATCCGTTACAACCTCGACACCTCGATCAACGGCCTTGCCCTTGACTCGACCTCGACCGACGGTGGCTCGACCGTGGCTCAGCGCTTCGGCGGCCACGACAGCCTCAGCTCGGCCGCAACCCGCGTCCAGTTCGTCAAGGCTGCCAGCCAGGGCGCCGCTGTAGCCTCGTCGAACGGCTCCAGCCGCACCGCCACCAACTGGTCGTCGCTGACCGATCGTCGGCTGGCTGCCGGCAACTACTCGGGTTACGTCTCGATCGAACTGACCCCGGCTGCCTGATGTTGCTCGGAGGCGGACGCTTGCGTCCGCCTCCGGCTTCTCCTGCCCCTGCCCTTGGCCCTGCTTCCCGAGACCTCCTCATGACCACGCCTTTCGCCCGGCGCGCATTGCGCCCGCTGCTGTCGTTCCTCGCGCTGATGGCGACCACCGGCCCCAGCCTGGCTTTGAACGTGCAGCCCGTCGTGGTCGACCTCCAGACGGCAGGTCGCCGGACTTCGGCCATCGTCACATTGCAGAATACCTTCCCCGACACCGTGCCCGTCGAAGTGACGGTCCACCCCGTCAACGTCGTGAATGGGGAACTGCGCGAAGCTGAGGACGTCGAAAGCGACGATGTCCTCGTGTTCCCCAGCCAGGCGACCCTTGGCGGCAACCAGTCCCAGGCGTTCCGCGTCCAGTGGATCGGTCAGCCGCTGGAAGGCGAAAGCCGTCACTTCTATGTGACCATCGCGCAGCTTCCGGTTGCCATGCCGGAAAGCCAGAACGCGATTCAGGTCCTCCACCGCTTCAAGGTGCTCGTCAGCGTCGGGACGAACGGCGACATGCCTTCGCTCAAGATCGTCGAAGCCAAGGTCGGCACGGATGCAGCCGGAAAGCCGCAGCCGGTCATCACGATCGCCAACGACGGTGCCAATTACGGCTACGTCGCCACCAACCGCATGACCCTGATCGAGCGGCGCGGGGACGGTTCCGAGGCTTATCGCAAGACCTTCGAACCCGAAGAGATCCGCGAGAGCATGGGCCTCGGACTGGTGCCTTCCAAAGCCAGTCGAATTTTTCCTATCAACGTCGAACTCCCGGATGCCGGCGGCACCCTTTCGGTCGAACTGAATTCAGCCGGAAGCAAATGACGCCGTGGCGAACCGCCGTTCCCTCTATCTCCTGGGCCTTGCAGGCCTGGCGCCGGGATTGACGCTGTTCGGTTCACTCGCTGCATATGCGCAGACGAATGCGCCCTCGCTGGCTGAAAAGCCGACAGCTCCAGGCGAACAACCCGCCGTTTCCCCAGAGCGCCTCAACCGAACCGGGCGCGACATCCCCATGGGAGGGCCGCTGTCCGACAACGGCTTCGTCCTGGGCGAGGTGTCCTACACGCTGACTGCCGACGACCGCATCTTAGTCGACACCCAAGAACTGCTTGCACTGCTGCGCGGCGTTCTCTCCACCGAGGCGTGGACAAGGGTTGCCGCCGGTATCCAGAGCAAGGCTGCAATCTCCACCGGCGACATGCAGGCGCTAGGCATTGGTCTCGCTTACGACCAGGCCAGCCTCGGCCTGCTGATGACGCTGGACCCCACCCTTCGCGTGCGACAATCAATCCGCGTCATGGGCTACGACCCCGTGGCAGGACCGATCCAGCCTGCTGAAGACGTCTCTGCCTATCTCACCGCCTTCGTGAACAGCGACTACGTGCACAAGGGCAGCCGGACCGGGTTCCAGACCCCGAATATCGTCTTCGACAGCGCGATACGGGTCAGCGGTTTCGTCCTCGAGAACGAAGGCAGCATCCAGGACCGCTTCCGGCGTGAAGGCACCCGCATCGTCTATGACGACGCGCGAGGCACCGCCCGATATACCGCAGGCGATCTGGAACCGGTATCGCGCGGTTTTTCCGGATCCAGCCCGATGGCGGGCCTCTCGCTTTCGCGGGTCTATGCCGACCTCGATCCGCAGCGCAACATCCAGCCGCGCGGGCAAAGGTCGTTCACTCTGACCCGTGCCTCCACGGTGGAAACGATCGTCAACGGGCAATCGGTTCAGGTGACCCGGCTCAATCCGGGCACTTACGACATCGGCGATTTTCCCTTCGCGCAAGGGTCCAACGACGTGAGGCTGATCGTCCGTGACGACAGCGGCCGCGAGAACGTAATCTCGTTTTCCATCAATTTCGATCGGACCCTACTTGCCGCCGGCCTCAGCGAGTTCGGGCTCTATGGCGGCGTGAAAGCGCCGTTCGGTACCGGCGGCCGCCGCTACAGCGACGATCCGATCGCTTCCGGCTTCTATCGCCACGGCCTGACCGAGGAATTGACGGTCGGAGGAAACTTCCAGCTTCAGCGCCGGGGCGGCGTGGGCGGCGCCGAGGTTGTCTGGGCCTCGCCCGTCGGCACCCTGGCCTTCAACCTCGCCGGCTCGCATAACAAGGACGTCGGCAGCGGCTATGCCGTCAATCTTGGCTACGAGCTTTCGCGCGTTGGCACGGGCGGCAACGCCCGCTCGCTGACAGCTTCCATCCAGGCGACCAGCAGGAACTTCGCGCTGCCGGACAGCCTCTCAGCCAGCAACCCTTACGCGCTGGATCTGGGCGCAACGTACTCCCAATCGCTCGGCGCCGACCACTATTTCAGCCTCGACGGGTTCTATTCGGTTGCTCGCGGCGATCGGAAGGATCAGTCCACCGCCCGCGCCACGTACGGGTGGCGGCCCAACCAGCGTCTGCTTTTAACGGCGGAAGCATCCTACCAGAGCAGCGAGCGAAGGTCCGGGCCGGGCGCCCGGGTGTCGCTGATCTACCGCTTCGACCGCAGCTCGAGCGTCACCGCCGATCTCGATAGCCAGCGCGAGCGTGCCCGCCTCAGTTACCAGCGCTCCAGCGGCACCGGTGTCGGATCCTACAATGCCTCGGCAAACATCGACCGGGTCGAGGATTCGGTAGGCGTCAATGCCGCGGCAAACGTGCTCCTCAACCGAGCGGAACTCGGCGCGGCCCACAACACATCGTTCTCGAACAGCGGCGCGATCATCGACCAGCGCACATCGCTGCGCACGGCTTTCTCTGTGGCCTATGCCGGCGGCAGTGTCGCCCTGTCCCGGCCGATCTACGACAGTTTCGCGATCGTGAAGCCTCATGCCTCACTGGAAGGCAAGTCCGTCTACATCGATCCCCGCAAGGACGAGTACGTCGCCAAGTCCGGCAGTTTCGGCGGCGCGGTCATGTCGCAATTGACGTCCTATTCTCCCCGGCTGCTGACCTATGACGTGCCCGAGGCGCCCGCCGGCTATGACATCGGATCGGGCATCGTCCAGTTCAGGCCGCCCTATCGCTCAGGCCATCTGGTAGAGATCGGGTCGGACTACTTCGTCACTTATACCGGCCAATTGCTGATGCCGAGCGGCGCGCCGCTCGAGCTGGTGGGCGGCAACGCTTTCGAACTCGCGGCGCCTGATCGCAAGCCGGTACAGATGTTCACCAACCGCAGCGGCCAATTCGCTGTGCAAGGTCTGCGTCCAGGCAAATGGCGCATCGAGATGCCCATGAACGATGGCAAGCTCGTCTACATGATCGACGTGATGACAACCGAAGCCGCATTGCAGCGCGGCGGTGCATTGAAGCCCGAGGGAACCCCATGAAGATCGCCGCCACGCTCCTGACCTGCGCCGTCCTCACCTTGGTCCTGCCTGGGGCGGCCAAGGCCAACTGCGCCGATTTCCGCGCCTCCGCGAGCGAACTCACCCTCGACTACGATCCGTTCAATCCGGCCGAAGTCGAGCGGAACTTCACCATTCACGTCCGGCGCCTGGATCCGCGCGTCACAGCCGTGCGCCTCGTGCTTGCCAATCCCGGCGCGATCAATCGCGGCGCGGCGCTGGGGCGGAGGGATTCGGTACGCTACGATATTCGCTGGGTGCGGGATGCTGGCCGCATGGTCTTGGTCTCCGGCGCGGAACAGCCCAATCCGACCAACGGGGCGGTCGTTCAGTTCGGGGCCGGCGCCAGCGGAGACAACGTCAACGAAAGCTTCCGCATCCAGGTACCGGCGGGGCAGGGAATCGTCGCCGGAAACTATTATCAGCCGCTCGAACTGCGGTTCGTATGCCTTGCAGGCCGCGAAGAGCTTGATCGCGGCATGCAGCTTGGCAGCCAGGTCGCGGTCGATCTGACCGTGCCGGAACGTATTGCAACGTTCGTCGGATCGATGGGTACGCAGCGCGGACGTATTGATTTCGGAGATGTGGACGGCTCCAGCGGCAACGTCATCCGCGGTCTCACAGTGACCGCCCAGTCGACAGTGCCTTACGAAATCCGGGTGGACAAGGAGCGCGGCACCATGAAGCGCTTTGCCGGAGATGACGCCGCCCTTCCCTACGCGCTGAAGGTGTCGGGTTTCCCGGTGGCCGACCGCTCGATGATCGCTTGCAGCCAGACGCCGGCTCCGGGTGGGCGAAGCCATGGCGTGCAGGTGGAGCTTGCCGGAAACGATCTGCATCGCCTGCCGGCAGGTCAGTATGCCGACGTGGTCACCCTCACGTTCTCACCCCGCCTTGGACTTTCGGGCGGCGAGGGCTGCTCGTCGGTCCGCCCCTGATTGGCCTTGCAGCTTAAAACACTGCGCCCTTGGGTTCGGCTTCGAGACTAAAGTCCATATCCACGGCCGGCGCCTGGTTCAGGACCAGCCGGAGCTGGCGCTCCCGATACGCGGGGGTGCGATTATCGACGATCACCGTGTGCGTCTGCGTCGGTGAGAGCGGTACACGAACGCCGCCAACATCCACCCAGGCATCCACCAGCCCGGCAGGATGGTTGAGCGTGATCTTGTAGCCGGCGAGGCTGTTGCACAGTTCGCGCATCATGCCGAGATCGTTGGCACCGGTTTGGATGGCATGCGCGGGCGGCGCGGAGATGCTCACCTGACAGACTGTGGGTACGCGGCCGGTCACGGCAATCGAAGCGCCGTCGTAAGCGGTGGCGGAAGCTGCGGGAAAAAGCAGCAAAGCTGCTGCCAACGCGCAACGTTTCATTCCAGACGTGAGCATGTTACCCTCCTGCTGAAATCGACAATCGCGTGCCGAACTGAAATCGACGTAAAGCGCTTTAGTTAACAAGTTCCTAGGCTCGCGAAGGCTGCGTCTGGGTGCGATCCCAGTCGTCCGATCTCCCAAGTTTTGCCGACACTCTGCTTCGAACCGAAATGGTGGAAAGCTTCCCTGCGTTCATATAAATGCGCGACCTTGCCAGGCGTTGCGGCGCGCTGAAGGCGCGGGGCGACACTGCACGGCGCCTCCCGGATGCATCCTTTCCAAGCCACGGGCAAATATTCCGCTTTCGGAAATCAGCATCGCGGGTCGAGGCGCATATGTTCTGGGTTAAGTGGCTGCAACGTAAGCGCCGCCGTAACCGTTTCATAAGGGTGACGATACATCACAAACTGATATCTTATGAAGAGCTAAAGTCGTGGGCCTAAATCCACGCGTATCAGGCCGGGTTGCGGCGCGAGCTCAGCACTCGCCGGCTGCTGGCATAGTCCAGAGATTCTCGCCGTTCTTCGCATTGGGGGAGATTTCTGGAGGGCCCTTGCTAGTGGCCTCGTTGATCGCGCTGGTTGCGGTGAATTCTCCTTGGGGTGGGGCATTTGAAGCGATATGGGACGGTGTTCTCCGGTTCAGTTATGCCGATCTCGAGATCGGCATGTCGTTGGCCGAATGGATCAATGACGGATTGATGCCGTTGTTCTTCCTGATCATCGGCACAGAGGTTAAGCGCGAATTCGTCAAGGGTTCGCTCTCTTCCTTGAAGACAGTAGTTTTGCCGCTAGCAGGAGCAATTGGCGGACTGGTTATTCCGATCGCGTGCTTCCTCGCCATCAATTTCGGTCAGTCTACAAGCCACGGCTGGGGGATTGTCGCGGCGATGGATACAGCCTTCAGTCTCGCGATCGTAGGAGTTTTCGGCACCCGGCTGCCGGTAACCGTTCGCGGTATTCTGCTCGGCTTCGCAGCGATCGACGATGTATTCGGCCTGCTTGTTATTGCCTTCGCCTACACGCCCACATTCCATCCCTGGTATCTTGGTGTTGCTGCTGGAGCCTTTGCAGCCATTCTCGGCCTTCAACGGCTGCGCTGGGTGAGTTCACCTCCTTACGTTGTCCTTGGAATCCTCGTCTGGATCGGCGTCCTGGGTTCCGGCGTTCATCCAACTATCGCCGGTGTGGCCGTAGGTCTGCTGCTACCAACCACATCGCGGCTCTCCGAACGTCGCTTCGTCGAGCGGGTGCAGCGACCAATCGATAAGGTGAAAGAGGCAGCGATCGCCGCCAGTGAGGCGGGCGACGCTAGCGAGGCGGACGCACATCGCCTGCAAGCTCAGCGGGGTCTCGGATATATCCACGAAATGGCTGCAGCCACTGACGAAGCGGCGTCGCGCTTGATTCGCGTTCTGACCCCTTGGGTGTCTTATGCAGTGCTGCCCCTTTTTGCGTTGTCCAACATCCGCGTTCGGTTTGCTACAGAGTTGCTTGCCGATGCCTGGCAGGCGCCGCTGGCGGCGGGCATTATCGTGGGCTTGGCGATCGGCAAGCCCGCCGGCTTCCTGTTCTTCACATGGCTTGCAGTCCGATTGCGGTTTGCCGTGCTACCGGAGGGCATGACATGGACGGCCATGGCGGGAATCGGCGGGGTCGCGGGGATAGGTTTCACCCTCTCGTTCTTCATCGCCGAACTCGCTTTCTCCAATCAGGTTCAGTCCGAAGTTGCGGGTCTCGCCGTCTTCAGCGCATCGCTGCTCGCCGCCTTCGCGGGATTTGGATTGTTCAGCCTGGCGGCCCGCAAGGAGGTTTAGGCACATGAGGCATCCCAGCAGCAAGCTCAGCGACAGCGCCGCGTTGATCGAGAGGAGGTCCGCTTCCGCCACCCCGGCTGTCTCGTTAGTGCTCGCAACAGGCAGACTTGGTCGACAGCAAAGCGTCCACATTTGAGCCGACTTTGGGCCGATAGGGGAAAGTCCGGTTCGGCGCGCAAGCCAAGAATAGTTGCCATTTACCCATCATGGCTCACAACAGATTGCGCCGTTTTAGCAGTTGGCGAGACCGTCACCTTAATGCGAGAAGCGCTGATCGGCACATATGAGCCCCTGGTCAGAGATGTCGCCCGCAACTGAAGCTCCAGATTGAGTCACGAATGATCAGAGCTCTCGCGTGGCGATCTTTCGAGCAAGAACCGCACAGACCATCAGCTGAATCTGATGAAAAAACATCAGCGGCAGGATGATAGCGCCGACTTGCGCCGCCGGAAACAGCACTCCTGCCAGCGGGACGCCGGTCGCCAGGCTTTTCTTCGAACCACAGAACAGAACGACGATCCTGTCCTCCACGCTGAAGCCGAACATCCGGCTCATCAGGCTGCCGATCGTCATGATTGCCGCTAGCAAGGTCAGTGAAAGCGCCACAACCAAGCCCATCTCGCCGAGCGTGACCTTGCGCCAGATACCTTCAAGAACGGCTGCTCCGAATGCCGAATACACGACCAGCAGGATCGAGGCTCGATCGGTGTAGCCTAGCACCTGCTTATGTCGCTGCACGAAACTGCCAATCCACGGGCGGAGCAGGTGACCGGTCAGAAAGGGCAACAGGAGTTGCAATGTTATCGTGACGATTGCATCCGTCGAGAAACCTTGCGCATTGCCGGTAATGAACATCGCCGTAAGCAATGGCGTGATAAAGATGCCTGCAAGGTTCGAGAACGAGGCGCTGCATACCGCGGCCGCCACATTGCCCCGCGCGATCGCCGTGAAGGCGATGGAGGACTGGACAGTGGAAGGCAGCATCGTCAGGAACAGCAAGCCATTCCGCAAAGAGGGCTCGACCCCGGGGATCGCCCAGACGCCAAGGCCAAGCACGGGAAAGATCACGAAGGTGAGGCAGGCGACTGTCAGGTGCAGCTTCCAGGCGCGCACCCCGTCCAGGACCGCCGCACGCGAGAGCTTGGCACCATGCAAGAAGAACAACAGCGCGATGGCGGCACCTGCCACGCCGCCCACGATTTCGGTCGCCGCGCCCTGCGGCGGGACAAGCGAGGCCAGCCCTACAGTCGATAGGAGCAGCAGCAGATAGGGGTCAACGTTCAGGCGATGGAAGAGAGGGAGCATGGACGTTCCTGACAGCAGGGAGAGGAAGATGCGGTTTCCTGACGCGCTCGGGTCACGCTCAGTTCTGACTTCGCGAAGACATGAGGCCCTTGCGATCCGAGGTGTCGCGATCGGAGGCGTTGCGACAAGAGCCTGCGCCAACTACCGAGGCTTCAGGGTGCACTAGTAGCGATGGAATTTCCTTCCGCCGAAGCAGACCTGAACCAGCGCCATCGTCTCGCGCGCTCTGCCGGTCGTCGCATCCGGATGGCCCATGTACAGGTGCCGACCTTGCCCAGCTGATCGCCATCCCAGTATGCCGCGATCGCGCGCAAAATGTGCAGTAGCAGAAGCTTGGGTCATAGCAGTGCATCTTCCATCGATATGGGCTCACGCCTGACCAGCCTGTGACAGCAGAGAGCCGGCGCGTCTTGTCGCTGGCAACCTGACGACTTTGACCGGGCACGCCATAGCCATGGCTTTCGCGGTGCAACACGACATCCCTTCCCGGTATCGGCACATGCTTCAGCACCGAAATACCCGCGCGGCTGCCTTCAAGCCTTTGCGCCTCGCCATCGCCTGCCGTGGTGATCAACTACTTATTCGCAAGTGCACAAGACCGCACGCTCGCGCTGCGGCCAAGTTCATCGTCAAGCGGCCGATCCAGCAGCAAGCATGAGCCGCAAGCCCGGGAATCGACATACGACCTGTTCGGGGACCTGATATGAGAACCAAATCTACTTTCGCCTACGCCCTGGCATCGGGCATCTCGTTACTTGCATTCACTTCGGCCAATGTTCAGGCGGCGGAAACCGACGTCGCGCCCGCAGCTGTCGCCGATGCTGCTGCCGCCGAGGGCGGCATTACCGACATCGTCGTTACCGCAGAGCGGCGTGACGTCAGCCTGCAACAAGCCCCGCTTTCGGTAAGCGCGGTCACTGCCGACATGCTGAGGGCGGCAAACATCAACGATGTGACGGGCCTAAACGGTACCGTGCCCGGCCTCGTCGTGGCAAAGAGCGGCGGCGGCGAGCGCATCATCACGATCCGCGGGATCGGCTCGGAAACGCCGGAGAACACCAATACTCAGCCAGGCGTATCCTACCACATCGACGGCGTTTACATTTTCAACTCGATCGCCGCGAGCGCGGCGTTCATCGACGTGGCGCAAGTCGAAGTGCTGCGCGGACCGCAGGGTACGCTGTTTGGTCAGGGATCGACCGGCGGCACCATCAACGTCGTCACTATCGAACCGAGCACCGACCGCACGACCGGCAACGTCAACGCTGGCTTCGGCAACTACAACTACATGGAAGGCTCGGGTGCGCTCAACGTACCGATCTGGAATACTCTCGCGATCCGCGGCGCCTTCCAGTACACCAAGCACGACGGCTATGCCCATGCCACCCAAGTGCCCGGCATCAGCAAGTACGATCTCGACGATCAGGACGAAACCGGCTGGCGCCTTGCCGCCAAGTGGCAGCCGGCGTCGAACTTCTCGATCGTGCTGAACACGATACAGTTCACTTCGAACACCAACGGCCCTGCGCAGAAGAATATTCTCGATCCGAACCCCGATCCGCGCGAACTGACGCAGGATTACCCAGGCCGCTCGAAGGTCAAGACGCAGCTCTACACTGGCGTGGTGAAGTGGGAAACGCCATTCGCCACGATCAAGTCGATCACTGGCTACCAGAAGCTTCACTCGGAGCAGGCCTGGGATGCGGACGGCCTCGACACCGCGTTGTTTTACCAGAACTCCTACAATCCGATCAGCTTCACCGGTGTCAGCTACGACCACGTGCCGCTTTGGGCTTCCGACACCAAGAGTTGGAGCCAGGAGCTTAATCTCACCTCGACAGCCGAGGGTCCGTTTCAGTGGGTGCTCGGCGGCGTCTACCTGCATTCGAAGAACAGCCAGTACATCAACGAGTATCGCAGTGACGACGACAACTTCCTCCAGGCCGCCCTTCCGCAGGACACGACCTGGAACGATCCGCTGGTCGCCAACCTGACTTACGCCGAGCTGTCGCAGATCAAACGCGAGCTCTACGCCTTCTTCGCGCAGGGAACCTACAACCTCACTAACCAGCTCAAGCTGACCGCCGGCTTGCGCTACAACCACGACAAGGCCACCGGGATGTATGATTCGATGTCGGGTGGCACGTCCAACCAGACATCGGGCGCCTATCTCCAAGCCTCACCAAGCGGCAGCCGCCGGGCCGATGCCTGGACCGGCAAAGTGGCATTGGACTACCAATTCACGCCGCAGAACATGCTTTATGCAAGCTGGACGCGCGGCTTCAAGCCTGGCGGGATCAACTCGGCAGCTTCATCAGGAAGCAGCGCCTACTACGCACTTGGCTGGACGGATGCCATCCAGCCGACCTACAAGCAGGAGACGGTCGATTCCTTTGAGATCGGCTCCAAGAACCGCTTCCTGGGCGACACCCTGCAGCTGAACGCCTCGGCATTCCTGTACAACTACAAGAACATGCAATTCCTGGAGGAAGACCCCATCCTCTACGGCGAGGGCATCAGCAACGCTCCCAAAGCGCGCGTCTACGGCCTCGAGCTCGAAGGGATCTATGCGCCGACCGAGCACTTGCGGTTCGATGCCTCGATGTCCTGGCTGGAAGGCGAATTCACCTCGCACTACGCCGCCCTCGATCCCTCTGCGGCAGCCTCCGCGCAGAATGCCGCCGGTTTTCCGGATTGGCTGTTCTGGACCAACTACTACGACGCCGCAGTGGCCCGCAACACCGCCCGCGCCGACATCAAGGGCAATCGCATCCCCAAGCTCCCGCGATGGCAAGGCAACATCGCGGCTACCTGGAATGGCGACGTTGGCCCAGGCACGCTCACGGCACGCGCGCAACTGATCTACCGCGGCAAGTACCAGTACCGCCTGTTCAACAACGGCGATGTCGACCTCACGCCCTCGTACACGCAGGTGAACGCGATGCTGAAGTACGAACCGGCCGGCACCAATACCAACGTAACCCTGCGCGTGATCAACCTCTTCGACGAGGACGGCATCAATTCGCGCTTCTCCGATCCCTACGGCAGCGCGCAGGTCATGGACACCTACATTCCGCCGCGCCAGGTGATCCTCTCGGTGGGGTACAAGTTCTAATAGCCCGGCGGGTCGCACCGACGGAATGCGCAGAACGCGCCGGTCTCGTGGCCGGCGCGTTTCTTGTTGCATCGCAAAAAGATGGCGTCTCTCCTCTGCGCGACAGCTTCGATCAACTATCTAGGCGCCGACCATCAAGAGTGTGCAGTCGCAGCATGAGAGCCTGCAGGGCGTATGGAACCGGTGATTCCGCCCGGATCGAGCCCGCAGGAGTTGCAATGCCGCGCAGTGTCATGGTCATGTTCGCCGCCTCGCTGGGCTTCTTCTTCGTCACCGCGACCACGTTCACCTCTCTTGGCTACGTGCTATATTCGATGGTGGGCGACCTCGGCTGGTCCAAGGCCGCCGCCGGCCTCAGCTTCTCGCTGCTGGGCCTGGCCTGCGGTCTAGCGAGTCCGCTGCCCCCGATGCTGATGAAGGTTATCGGCACCCGCATGACGATGTTCGCAGGCTGCCTCGTGCTGGCAGCCGGCTTTTTCATCGCCTCTCAGATCGAGCACCTCTCGCTGTTTTTCGTGGCGACGGCGCTGATGGGCATCGGATTTTCGCTCGTCGCGCCCTCTCCTGCGGTTTATCTCCTGGCCACCTGGTTCCCGCGCGCTTCGTCCCGCATGATCGGGTTCTACTTCATGACCGGCGCGGCAGGCGGCATAGCCGGACCGCTGATCGTAGGCTCGATAGTGGGCTTGACCGGCGATTGGCGCCTGCACTGGATGGTTATGGCGGCCGCCTCGCTCGGACTGGGCGCGATCTGCCTGCTCTGCATCCGCGACGCCGTGAAAGTGGAGAGCATTGAGCAGGTCAAGGGTGCCGGCCACCACCAGGACGGGGCTCCCGCGGCTTCCACCTGGACCGTGCGCCAGGCGCTGCGCACACCGTCCTTCCTGATCCTGGCCGCGATCATGTCAGTCGTGCAGTTGGTCGTCACCACCACGCATTCCACGCTCGTCTCGCATATCGCCAACCTTGGCGCGGGTGCGGCGCCGGGCGCAATCGCGATGAGCCTGCTGGCCTTCGCCGGAACCGGCGCCAAAGGCTTCACCGGCACGCTCAGCGAACGGATCGATCCGCGCCGTATCCTGATTGCAGGCCTTTCCTTGCAGGCGGCGGCCATGGCGCTGCTATGGAGCACGGGCGATGTGCTGGTAGCCACTGCCGCCGCCGCGGTCTTCGGTCTCGGCTGGGGCATGGCCTGGCTTTCGGCGCACATCCTGCTGCTGCGCTATTTCGGGGCAGCTATTGCCGGAGACATGACCGCGATGGCGACGACGGCGACCACCGTCGCCGTGCTCGGCCCGATTGGCGCCGGACGCCTTGCCGACTTGACTGGCAGCTATGCCGAGGCGATGCTGGTCTTTGCAGTGCTGCTGGCGGGCGCCACGTTGGCCGCCATCATCGCCCTGCGCGCGCCGGCCGCACCGCCGCGCGCAATCGGCGAAAGCCATGACGGCCGTCCCGCTCCTGCCGGTATCGTGGCAGCCGAAGCGCTCGAGGAAGGCGAGCTCCAGCCAGCCGAATGAAACCCCGAGCGCGGTTCGCGCAAAGTGCCAAAAGTCCCGGCGTCCAGTGCAAAGAGCCCGCACCGCCCACCCGCTAGTTTGCCCGAATTGACCGAGGGCACCGACAGGGTCCTCTAGGTTCGCATGAGACGGGAAGGGCAGGAATGACCATACTCAACGACCAGTTCTTCGACAGCCTGGCAAGCTCCACGCTCGACACGCTGGAAGCCGAAACGCTTCCCGCCGCCTGCTATTCCGACGAGGAGTTCCACGAATTCGAAAAGGCCGCTCTGTTCGAGCATGAATGGCTCTGCGTCGGGCGCGCGGAATGGCTGGAGGAGCCGGGCGACTTCTTTACCGTCACCCGTGCCGACGAACCCATCATCGTTTCGAAGACGCGCGACGGGTCGATCAAGGCGCTCTCGGCGGTGTGCCAGCACCGGGCCATGCTGGTCGCCGAAGGCCACGGCAACGCGCGCGCCTTCGTCTGCCCCTATCACCACTGGACCTACGACCTCGACGGCACGCTCGTAGGTGCACCGGCCATGAGCCGCACCTGCAACTTCGACAAGAAAAGCGCTGCGCTGCCCGAGATTCGTCATGAAATCTGGCATGGCTTCATCTTCATCAATCTCGATGCCGAGGCCGCCCCACTCGCCCCGCGACTTGCCGGCGTGGAAGATGTCGTCGCCAACTACGCGTTTGAGAACCTGCGCGGCCCGCGTCCCGAAGAGCCCACGATCTTCCCCTGGAACTGGAAGGTCATGCTGGAAAACAACAACGACGGCTATCACGCCAGCCGCCTCCATGCCGGGCCGCTGCACGATTTCATCCCCAGCGGCCTCGCGAGCTTTCCCGAAGTGCCTGCCGACTCTGCCGGATATTATCGACTGAACGGCACGCTCCACAAGAATGCCGCTTTCAATGCCACGCAGAAGGCGGTTTTCCCGGTGTTTCCGAAGTTGACCGAAGAGGAGCAGAATCGCCTGCTGTTCGTGAACCTGCCGCCCAGCCTCTCGCTGGTCGTGCTGAACGACACCGTGCTCTACCTGATCATGGACCCGCGGACTGCCGGCAGCCACGCGCTCACCATAGGCACGCTGATGGTGCCCGAGGCCATGGACGATCCTCTTTACGAGCTGAAGATGAAGATGAACGACACAGCGGTCGAAGAAATCGTCGGCCAGGATTTCCACGTCGACGAACTCGTCCAGCAAGGCCTGCGTTCCCGGTTCGCACCACGCGGCCGCTACTCCTGGCAAGAGGGCGCCCAGCGGTTGCTCAATGTCTGGCTGGTCGATCGCTATCGCGCCGAATGGGATCGCCGCCGCGGCCCTTCCGCACCGATCACGCGCCTTCACGCCTGACATATCAGCTGACCAAGCGGCTGCACCGCCCACCATTCCCGACGGCTGCGGCGTCCGACTTCGGTCGGGCGCCGCCTTTTTTTGTTCGTCGCGGTCGCAGCGCGGCCACGTCGCGGCGGCGCGCTAAATCAAGGATTCGTGCGCCCTGTGCCGCGCATGCAAACTCCGCACCGCTAGGCCTTGGAGCGCAAGATCATCTGGTGCCAAGGGAGCCCTCGCAATGACCAACACGCTCATCTTCGTCGACCTCGCAACCGACGATCCCGCCAAGGCGGGCGAGTTCTACGCCGAAGTCTTCGGTTGGGAAAACGATGCTCGTCCCCACGGGATCTACCATCGCATGGTTCCCGGAGGCTTTTTCCAGCACAAAGACGGCACCGACAGCCAGATCGGCAACCTTCACCTCGGCATTTTCGACGCGAACAATGCCCGCCCTCATCCGCGACCCGAGGGCGTCGAGCCACGAACACTGGCGAACGACGGCCGCAAAGCTCGTATCTGGGTGCTCGTCTCGGACGACGACAGCCACGAACGCATCCTTTCCGCCGCCGAGAAACTGGGCGGACGGGTGCTCTGGCGCGATCATTACTGGGCCGAATTCAATGGCTATAACCACGCATTCGCCGATCCCTGGGGCAACGAGATAATCCTGTGGGGCAAAGCTGGCGAAAATGCCGTGGTCCCGGAAAACTACACCAAGGAATGAAGGAGCTTACGGGCTGCCGCGTCGGCGGCAGCCCTCCACGAAGCTCGCGCCAAGTTCTTGTGCGCTTGTCCGCAAGACCATGCTTCCTCGCTGTCCCTAGCTTCCAGCCTTGAGCACAACGGAGAATTACGCGAATGAGCCGTCTTCCGATCGTCTTCTACGGTCACGGCAGCCCGATGGTGGCGCTGGAAAAAAGCGACGTGACCCGCAGCTGGAATGCGATCGCCGGCCGCATTGGCAAGCCGCGCGCGATCCTGTGCATCTCGGCCCACTGGCAGTCGCGTGGCACCGCCGTGACGGCTATGGCGCAGCCTCGCACGATCCACGACTTCGGCGCTTTCCCGCAGGCGCTGTTCGACGTGCAGTACCCCGCGCTTGGCGACCCGGAACTGGCAGAGCGCGTAAGCGAACTGCTGAGCCCTATGCCGGTTAAGCTGGACGCCAACTGGGGCCTCGACCACGGCACCTGGTCGGTCCTGGTACACGCCTATCCCGAGGCCGACGTGCCGGTGATCCAGCTCGGCATGGATCTGGGCAAAAGCGCATCCGAACACTGGCTGGTCGGCCGAATGCTGCGCCCCCTACGCGACGAAGGCGTGCTGATAATGGGCACCGGCAACATCGTCCACAACTTGCCAGCAATGGACTGGTCCAATCCTCTCGCCACGCCTTACCCTTGGGCTGAGCAATTCAATTCCACGATGTGCAAGGCCATAGCCGAGAACGATCCCTCAGTCGTGATCGACTATGCAGCGCTCGGCGAGGCGGCGCGTCTTTCGGTGCCCAGCGAGGATCATTTCCTGCCGCTGCTCTACGTGCTCGGCGCGCGCCACGAAAACGAGGCCGCCGAGTTCGCGCCCCACTTCATCCAGCACAAGTCGCTCAGCATGACGAGCGTCCTCATCGGCGCGGAATAAACGCGCCAGTTTACGATTTTCCCTGCGTAACAGGAGTTTCGATGGCACTGATCAGCCTTAAGCCCGCGCTCGAGAAGGAAACCGTCCAGCCCAGCGCGCTGCACCACCTCCGGGCGACGCCCGAGACCGTGCATTGGGGCTATTTCTCGCCCGAGATCAAGCCAGCACTGACCGTGAAGAGCGGCGATCTGATCATGGCGCAGGCCGTGACCCACCACGCGGGCGACGATCCGGACCTGATGTTCGACGAGGACATTCGCCGCATCTTCACCGAGATCGATCCGGCCACGCGCGCGCCGGGATGCCATATCATGACGGGGCCGATCTACGTGGAAGGCGCCGAGCCGGGCGACATGCTGGAAGTGCGCTACTTCCAGATGAAGCCACGCTTCAACTACGGCTCCAACCTGGCGGCCAACTGGGGCCATCTCTATGAGGAGTTCGGCCAAACCGAGCGCGTGACGATCTACAAGCTCGATCCCACCGCCAACACTGCCGCCGCGCTCTACGCCTATGATGTGGAGGAAAAGTACGTCGTGCCGGGCCGCATCACCCATTGCCCCGAATGCGATCGCTCGACCGCGCTGCCCGGCATCACCATCCCGGCGCGTCCCCACCTCGGCACCGCCGGCGTGGCGCCCGCCGTCAACGACCCGGTAAGCACCATCCCCCCCGGCCTCCATGGCGGCAATATCGACAACTGGCGCATCGGCGCGGGTGCGACGATGTACTATCCGGTGCAGGTCAAGGGCGGCCTGTTCTCGATCGGCGACCCTCACGTTTCGCAAGGCGACGGCGAGATCAGCGGAACCGCCATCGAAGCCTCGCTGGACGTGCTGTTCCAGATCGTGCTGCGCAAGGATTTCTCCTTCCCCTCGCCGCTGTTGGAGACGCCGGACTGCTGGATCGTCCACGGCTTCGGGGAAAACCTGGACGTCGCGATGAAGTCGGCGTCGATGGACATGCTGCACTTGCTGACCGAGCACCAGGGCCTGTCCCGCAACGATGGCTACTCGTTGATGAGCGTCGCCGCCGATTTTGGCGTGACGCAAGTGGTGGACGGTACACAAGGCATCCACTGCCGGATCGAGCGCCGCATCTTCCCCCACAAGGGCAGCGTGGCAGATCCGGCCGGCAGGAACCTCGAAGGCTGAAAAGAACCTTCGGTGCCGGGCGGATCCGTCCGGCACCCGATACTCAGAAGCGCTACTCTGGAGCCACCGAGAAATGGGCTATGAACTGATCAACGTGCGCCCGATGACCAAGCGAATCGGCGCGGAAATCTTCGGCGTGGACCTCACCCAGCCACTCGGAAATCAGGCCTTCGCGGAAATCCACGATGCGCTGATGAAGCACCAGGTGGTGTTCTTCCGCGACCAGCCCATGGACCACGACGCCCACAAGGCATTGGGCCGCGCCTTCGGACGGCTAGCCATCCATTCCGGCGTCGCGGGCCTGGCCGATCACCCCGAGATCGTGGCCATCCATGCCGACGAGAACTCGAAGTTCGTTGCGGGGGAGAACTGGCACTCCGACCTTTCCGCCGATGCCGAGCCGCCGATGGGTTCGATCCTCACCCTCCATACCCTGCCCGACGACGGCGGCGACACGCTGTTCGCCAGCATGTACGCGGCTTACGACGCGCTTTCGCCGGCCATGAAAGCCTTCCTCGATCCGCTGACCGCCGTTCACGACGCCAATCCCGTCTACAAGGCGATCTTCCCGGATTCGACCAAGACCTATCCGTGCAACGCGCACCCGGTGATCCGCACCCATCCGGTGACAGGGCGCAAGCTGCTCTTCGTGAACTCCTCCTACACAACCAGGATCAACGGGTTGTCCGCCCCCGAGAGCAAGGCCGTGCTCGCTTTCCTCTTCGAACACGTCAAGGACGCCAATTTCCATGTCCGCTTCCGCTGGGAAAAGCACTCGGTCGCGTTCTGGGACAATCGCTGCACGCAGCACTTCGCGGTCTGGGATTACTTCCCCGAGGTTCGCTCCGGCTATCGGGTTACGGTGGCAGGCGACAAACCGTACTGAGAACGGGGTCGTTTCGATGAAGCCATGCCATCTGATTGCTGCCTCGGCACTTGCCCTCACGAGCCCGGCGGCGGCAACCGCGCCTGTGCCGCCCGCCAGCGCGGCGGCACAGGCGCTTCGTTCCGAACTGGAGAGCATGGTGGCGGCAGGGGAATTGGCGCAGGCGCTGGTGCTGGTGGAACAGAACGGCAAGCCGCTGATCCGCATCTCCACCGGATACGCCGATGTCGAAACCCGCAAACCCATCACCGATGACGCGATCTTCCGGCTCTACTCGATGTCGAAGCCGATAACCTCCGTCGGCGTGCTCATGCTTGCAGAGCAGGGCAAGCTTTCGCTTGCCGATCCTGTCGCCAGGTATCTGCCCGAAATGGCGGACCTGCGGGTGTGGGACGGCACCGCCCGCGATCCCGCCGCAACAGTGCCTGCGGAGCGTCCCGTCACTATCGCGGACCTGCTGCTCCACCGCTCGGGACTTACCTACGAGTTCATGGGCGACACTCCGGTCCAGCGCTGGTACCGGGAGCACGGGGTAGCGCGCACAACCGCCGTCGCCAGCACCAAGGCGCAGATCGCACCGGCCGCCACGCTCGGCCAACTGGTAGAACGGCTCGGCAAGGCGCCACTGCTCCATCAACCGGGCGCCCGCTTCAGCTACGGATTTTCGACCACGGTGCTGGGCGCCGTGATCGAGCGCGCCTCCGGGCAGAGCCTCGAGGCCTTCCTCCAGACCCGCATTCTCGATCCGTTGGATATGAAGGACACGACCTTCGTCCTCAGCGATACCCAAGCGCCTCGCCTCGTCACCGGCTACGTCGCCACGGCCAAGG
The DNA here is from genome assembly GCF_044987305.1 of Novosphingobium sp. ZW T3_23. NCBI lineage: Bacteria > Pseudomonadati > Pseudomonadota > Alphaproteobacteria > Sphingomonadales > Sphingomonadaceae > Novosphingobium > Novosphingobium sp. ZW T3_23. Next base: position 19,551 of record NZ_JBJDRF010000012.1, on the reverse strand, counting down.
GTCTGAAGGCGGTGGACCGTCCCGAGACTTCCGAGTACCGCGATCCAGGACGCCTGCGCGACGGCGGCGGCGCCTTGGCCGGAACGCTGGAGGACTATCGCCACTTCGCGGAAATGCTCGCCGAGGGCGGCACGTGGCACGGTCGTCGCCTGCTCCGGGCCGAGACGCTCGCGGCGCTCTATACTCCGCATCTGCGCACCGGCGGAGGCGAAGCCCTCGACACGCCGTTCGGCTACGGTCTGGCGATCGGCGATGCCGGCACCGAAGCGCGCGGTGGCCTGCCGGACGGCGCGGGGAGTTGGTCGGGCTCGGCCAACACTTACTTCCTTGCCGATCCGAAGCACCGCGTGGTGGCGATCGTGATGACCAATGAATTGACGCCCGGCCCCTTCGAGGCCCGCACCTGGCGCCTGCGCAAAGCCGTCAATCGCGCCGCTCTGGCGGTCTCCCGTCGCTGATCAGGCGCGAAGGAACGCCGGAAGCGGATCGCGGCAATGGCCGACAGAACCGTGACCTCAGCTCGTGAACAGCGCCTTGCGGATCACCGCGTGGACTCCGAAATTGCCGTTGACCACTTGGCTCACGCCGAAATCCACGCCCACTGACAACAACGAAATCGCCTCATCCTCGGTGAGTTGCTTCGCAGTCATCAGGAACCGGCGCGCCTTGCGGAAAGCGTCGCGCATGGCGGCGTCGATCGAGGACTGCTTGTAGACTTCGCTCTGCGCGTCCTCGCCGAGCTCCTTGAGATAGTCGGGATGACTGAAACCCATGACGACCCATTCCGTCTCGGTCTCGATCAGCGGGTAGTCCACGTCCTTGAGCTGCTCCATCAGTCCTGCCGCCTTGTGGTGGACGATCTGGACAAGCCCGGTCATCGAGCATTCGATGGCGGTGCCGCAAAGCTCGCTGTCGCCTTGCGAGGCATGGGGATCGCCGATCGACAGCAGCGCCCCGGGAACCTGCACCGGCAGGAACACCCGCGCGCCTGGTCCGGTACGCCAATTGTCGAGATTGCCGCCGAAGCTCGCGGGCGGCACCGAATCGACGAGCCCGTTATGAGCGGGGGCGACCGCAATCACGCCGAAATGCGGACGTATCGGAATTTCGACGTTGCGCAGCACATCGTAATTACGCTCGATGGTCTCGGGATCGACCGGCACGCCGGGATAATCGTAGCGCGCGTGAGTAACGCCCGAAGGATCGACCTGCGGCGTCCATCGGTAAGAATAGACCGCATGGGCAGTCGGCAGGCGCCCGCCTGCAGCTTCGACTTCGTAGATGGTCACTACCTCGCGCTGTTTCGGCTCGGTCAGCAGGTCGTTGTAGTGGAATCCCCAATAAGTCGCCGCGTTCGAGCCGAAGCATTTTCCCGCAAAGCGCGGATTGCCGCTTGGCCGAGGCTTGAGATCGAGGATGCGCACTTCGATCAAATCCCCAGGTACCGCACCTTCGACGTGGATCGGGCCGGTGCAGATGTGGACGCCGAAGCCCTCGCCCGGCCCCCGCCCTAGCGCGCTTGCATCCATTGGCCCCGCCCCGCGCCGATCAACCGCCTTGCCGGTCTCGTCCCAGCGATAGACGCTCTCGATGCCGGAGTCGCCCTCGACCATGCGCTCGTGATCGTCGTTGGCATGATGTGTCAGCGCCTCGATCGTCACGAAGTCACCCGACCGGATATGGAGCGCAGGCTTCAGGTCCTTGCTGAAGTGGCCCCAGTGGATCGTCTCGGGGGTGGCGGGAAGATGATAGTGCCGCGAGATACCGGTATCACCGAGCACTGCCGGTCCCATCGGCTGGTCGGAACGCTCTGCTGCCACCTCGGCATCGGCTGACAGATCCGGCTCGTTCTCCGCCTCGGCGGGCCTCATGCGGTTTTTGCGTGCGGGACGGCCCCGGCGCAGCAGCTCGACCGCTTCCTGTTCCTGCGGAGGTGCCTTGCGATATTCGCGCGGGGATATGCCGTATTGCTCGCGAAAGGCACGGCTGAACGAGGCGCTGTCGTTGAAGCCCCATTCGAACAGGATATCGGAAATCGACTTCTGTACGTGGAGCGGACTGCGCAGGTCCAGCCGGCAGCGTTCGAGCCTGCGCACTTTCACATAGTGCCCGAAGCTGTCGTTGATCGATTCAAACAGCTTTTGCAGATAGCGCGGCGAGATGCCGTGCTCGGCGGCGACCTGCTGATAGCTGAGGTCCGGGTCCGACAGGCGAATCTCGATGGTCTGGAATATCCGTTCCAGCAGTGCGGCACGCATCCCCGCCGCGCCGCCCATGGCCTTGGCGGGAGCATTGTCGAGCAGGCTGGTGACGAGGAACTCGGGAAAGGCCAGCTCCACCGGACGCGCCTGGTCGGTGGTGATGTCGGAAATCGTGTCCGCCAGCGAACGCAGCATGCCCGAGAACACGCGTGCCGCGCCGCTGTCGGTCGCGATCTTGCGCGGGGGGCCGCTGATCGGGGTCTTGAGCCGGGCGCTGAGTTCGCTGTGCGGCACCTGGACGATCAGACTGCGGTTGTCGCCGGTGAAGGCAAGGTGGACCGGGCTGTCCCCGCGCCCGCAGATCATCTCGCCGTCGGCAAGGCGCAGCTCCTGCCCGGCATCACGCACCATGGCGCTGCCATCCAGCACCATGGCCAGCCAGTAAGTGGCGGGCTGATCGCGGAAGTCTATCGTCCAGGATTGGGGTGTTCCAGTGACCCGGATAAAGTCGATCCCGGTGCTGGCGCGGAATTGGATGAGTTCGCCGTAGAGTGCGGCATCGTCCGCCTCGTCGAGCGTCAGCGACAACCGTTTGAGCGCAAAACGCCAAGCGTCGCGCCGCTGTTCCTTGGGATAGACGTTCGTCGTTATACGCAAGCGAGAACCACCTTGAAGCGGGTGGCACCCTTCCCGGACGGGCGACAATTATTCAGACCTTGGCGACCTTTATAACGAAGGTCTATCGGCCAGATCGGTGCCGGGCAAGGGTGCGGAGGAAGCCTATTCGAAAGGCGTCTCGTTACCGTACACACTGGTCCCGGTCTCTGCCGTCGGCGCCGGTCCCCGACCGCAGACCGCCAGCATGGTGAGCGCATAGACCAGCGCGCTGGAGGCCATATCCTGGCCCGTCGGACGCCAGCGTGGCATGCCGGTGGTGACGGCGGGAACGCGGTGCATGTTGAACACGTTATGGTCGCGCCACATGCTCGAATAGACCGGGTGGGCAGGCTCCACCGCCGCGCCGCGCGCCAGCCGGGTCGCGGCATCGACGGCCCCAACCAGCGGTGCGACTTCGGAAGGCCGCGCCTCAAAGCCGTGGCGCACGACCATCGGCTCCACGTCGAACGCCTCCACGTCCACGTCGCGCATGGCCTCCATGATGCCGTGCCAGGCATCGGCAGCCTTCTGCCGCGGGTTCAGCGAGACGTCGATATAGAGCGCGCAGACCTCGGTGCCCGCACCGAAATCGATCGGCATGCCGCCGCGAACCGAGGCGATCTGGACTTTGGGATGGATCGCGCCGCTGGCGGTCTCCATCGCGGACTCGCGCTCGAACTTCAGCCCCCAGGCGTGGAGCGCATCGATCACCGGGCCGAGCCGGTAGATCGGATTCGGGTGACGGCGCGGATCGGCGGGGGCGTCGAGGATTGGCGAGAATACCCCCTGTCCGAAGATCCGCACGCGGTAGAGCGCATAGCCGCAGCCCTGCCAGGTCAGACCGAAGTCGGTGCCCTCGGCGGCAATCGCATAGTCCGGTGCGACGCCGCCGTGGTGGAACAAGTAATGCGCGCCGATATCCTTGCCGTTCCAGGCGATGCCGGAGAATTCCTCGATTGGTTCGGGTCCGATCTCGCCAGGGCAGGCGGTGAGCCAGGTCTTGCCAGCAAGGCCGATGCCCGCCTTGCGCAGTGCCTTAGCGGCGATCAGGAAACAGGACATCGGCCCGCGATCGTTGCTGACCGGATAGCCGCGCAGACGCCCCTCCTCGTCCAGCCAGCACCGGGTCCATTCGGGATCGGCCAGGGTGGAATCGCGGTAGCGGAACTTATCATGCTCCGGCATGCCGCTCGGAGATTCGGTGTCGAGATGCGCGGTGAAGAGCAGGTTCGCACCGCGTCCACCTCCGCCATATTCGCCGATTACATTGGGCCGTTCCGGGGTGGCACCGGCCTTGCGCGGCTTGAAGCCCTCTTTCGCCATCCACTCGTGGACAAACTCCGCTGCAGCCAGTTCCTCGCGCGAACGGCTGGGGATGTTGCCCAGAGTCAGCGCCAGCTCGACCAGCTCATCGGCGTCGATGGCTGCGGTGATGGCATCGCGCTCTTCCTCGCTGACGGCATAGGGGGCCTTCCCTGGATCGGCGAAAGCAGGGACAGGATCAGGCATGTCGGCCACGGTCTCAGGCTCCTTAAGAATCAGTGACCGACCGCGAAGAGCGCGTCGCTCTCGGCCTCGCGGCCGTAACGCGGCAGCAGCGTCAGCAGCAGCGCCCCTGCCAGCAGCGCCGCGCCGACGCCGACCAGCGCCGGGCGATAGGAATGGCGCGCGTCGAACACCAGGTCGAGCAGGATCGGAGTCGTCCCCTGCGCAGCGATCACGGCGGAATACATTGCACCGATCACCGAGCCAAAATGCTTCGTGCCGAAATAGCGGGCGATGAAATAGGGTAGCGCCCCGAACTGACCGCCCAGCCCCACGCCCAGCAAAGCGCCGCCCAGGATCAGGAACGGCATGCCCTGCGCGGTTTCGAGCAAAATCAGCCCTACCACCGCCATGAGGTACATCAGCACCGCTACACGGGGCGTGGGTATCCGGTCCATGATGCGCCCAGTGGCGATCTGCCAACCCGACGTCACTAGCGCGAAGACACTGACCACCGCCGTGCCCGTCGCCACCGAGAAGCCCCGATCGGAAAGGATCGGCACGACATGGCTGAACACCGCCGTGGTGCCACCTGCTCCGGCTGCCAGTGCGATCAGGATCAGCCAGAACATCGGCGTTTGCGCCGCCTCGCCCAGAGTCATACCCTCGCGCGCTGTCCCGACATCGGTGCCGCCCACGCTCGCACGGTCTTGCAGCAGCACGAAGAGCAGCGGCAGCGCGACCAGCAGCATGAAACCGGCAATGCCGAGATAGCCCGCGCGCCAGCCCCAGGTCTGCACCAGCACGGCGGAAAGAACCGGCAGCACTACCGAGCCGATCCCGCAGCCGCCGCCCGCGCTGATGCCGAGCGCGGTGCCGCGATTCTCGTCGAACCAGTCGGCGATCACCTTCTGGAAGATCGGGGTCCCCGCCATCGCCCCGAATACCGCAAGCGCGGTGAAAGTCGCATAAAACTGCACGAGGCTACCGCTCGTCAGTGCCAGTGCTGCAATCGAGAGCGCGAGGCCGAAAGTGCCGACCAGCAGCGTCGTGCGCGCGCCCGCCTTGTCGATATGGCGCCCAATCAACGGATACGCCACCGCACCGACCAGCGCGAGAATGCCCAGCACGCCCGACACGCTCGCCCGGCTCCAGCCGAAAGCCTCGGTCAGCGGCACCAGGAACAAGCCGAAGACGGCATGGACGGCAGGCGTCACGCTCACCGAATTGCCGAGCGTACAGGCGAACAGCACGCCGCTCTTCGATCCGTGCGGAGACAGGTTCACGGGCATCGACGGCAACTCCTTACTGGATTCAGATTGCTCGATTCAGGCCTCTGCGCCCTTGCCCCAGGCAGCTTCGACAGCCTCGGTGGTGGTCAGCAGCACACAGTTTTTTTCCATCGCCGAGAGCGAGCTTTCGTGAAGCCCGGGCTCGTAGGCCGCGCAGGCATCGGAGACGAGGAACACGTCGAAATCGTGATGGAAGGCCGAACGCGCGGTCTGGTCCACGCAGCAATCGGTAGAGAGGCCGCAGATCACCAGCGTCTCGATACCCCTCGCCCGCAGCCGAGCGTCGAAATCGGTGCCGTGGAAGCTGTCGTAAAGCAGCTTGGCGATTTCGATATCACCCGGCTCGGGGAATATGCGGTAGTAGTCCGCGCCGCCGTTCTCGACGCGGCAAATCGCCTCGCCCCCCGGATGACCGCGCCGCGCCATCAGCGTTCTCAGCGCGCGCGAATCCGTTTCGGCGCTGGTTACGACGCGCATCAACGCTACCATCGCTCCGGCGCCGCGCGCTGCCCCCACCAGCTTCTGGCAATTGTCGATCGCCCTCTCGGCAGGCGAAAGATCGACGCCGTAGCGACCCAGTAGCCCGTGCGGCGCGGCGAAATCGACCTGGATATCGACGACGACCAGTGCCGTGGTCGCCGGGTCGATCATTGGAGCCAGCCCCGCCGGTTCGACGTGGGGAAGGTCCTCGGTGCGCAGCGGCATCAGCTCGCCACCGGTGCCGCGATCTTGCCGGGGAACCGTTCGCGCAAGACCGGTAGGATCTCTGCGCCAAGCACTGGCAGACTCTTGATGTAATCGTCGAAGATCAGCATCAGCCCGTCGGTGCCCGAAGCCTCCAGCAGGTCACCGAGCTGCTCGGTCACGCTCTTCGCGCTGCCGACGATCTGCGCCGACATGAACGAGCTGCGCGCCTTGCGGGTGAAGTCATTTTCTTTGCCGATCTCGGCATCGAGGAAGCCGTAGGCGCGCATCATGCCCGCCAGTGCCCCTTCGTCGAGACCCGCCGCGTAAAGCTTCGCGCGGCTCTTCGCTGCCGCATCGCTCTCGTCGATAACCAGCGTCATCATGGAATAGGTCCGGATGTTGCGGCCATATTCGGCGGCAATGGACTTTGCACGGTCGCTGTTCTTCGCAAGCTCCGCGCCTGTGCCGCCAGAGAGGAAGATCGCGTCCATCTCCTCCGAGGTTAGCCGCATGCCAATATCGGACGACCCCGCACAGACCAGGAACGGGCGCTGCTCCGGCTTGGGCCAGGATTCGCAATCGTCGAGGCTGAAATAGTCACCCTTCATGGTGACCGAATCTTCGCTCCACAGCGCCTTGACCGCACGAACCCATTCGTAAGCGAGATCGTAGCGCTGATCGTGATTCACATCTTCGGGCCAGGCACCCATCTGCGTGAACTCGCCCTTATAGGAGCCGGTGACCACGTTGAGGCCGGCGCGGCCGCCGCTCACCTGTTGGAGCGTCGCCATCATCTTGGCCGCCACCGCTGGGTTCTGGAGCAAGGTGTGCAGCGTGGTGACGATCCGGGTCTTCTGCGTCACTTCGCTAAGCGCTGCCATCAGCACGAGCGGATCGAGCGAGGAATCCCAGTGCTTCGTATCGCCGCCATAGCCGCGGAACTTCGACATCGACATGATGAAGTCCAGGCCCGCCTGCTCCGCCAGCAGTGCGCACTGACGGTTGTAGGCGTAGGACCCGTCCAGTTCGGGCTTGTTCCTCGACAGGATCCAGCCGCCGTTGGCCACCGGCAGGAACAGACCGAGGTCCTTGCCGCCATTGTCCGAGGGTAATCCGAAGGGCGTCATGGGAAACTGGTTCATCATGTCCTCTTGTGACCGGGCAGATCGGAGCCGGACTGCTTGATGAATCAGCTTAAGGAAGCGGCCGAGGGCTTCTTGATCGGTAGCGCATATTCTGTTGCGGTCCTGTCGGTAGAGGAAGGGCCCACAAGGTCCTCCACCGCCTCGCGCGTGGGCATCGCGGGCGCTGCCCCTTGCCCCAGCGTGCAGAGCGCGGCGGCGGCCGTGGCATAAGGCAACGCATCTTCCAAGCAGCGGCCTTCGTCGAGAAGGGCCGCCAGCGCGCCGCAGAAGCAGTCTCCTGCGCCTATGGTATCGACGGGTATCACCGGCAGCGAAGGAACGTGAAGATGCCGATCGGCCCACACCGCCAGAGCGCCCGCCGCGCCAAGCGTGACGATGGCGGCCTGGCCTTCGCGGCACAACAGGCCGCGCGCGGCCCCCGCAATTACGGCCATGTCGTCATTCCCCTGCACCGCATCGAGGCCGAGAAACGCCGCCATTTCGTGCTGGTTCACGATCAGCAGGTCGACGTACTCGAACAGCGTCTTGCCTTCGGCTACCGCCGGAGCGCCGTTCAGAATGCGGATCGCCTTCGACTTCGTGAAGATCGGCAGCAGCGCCGCAACCGGCACTTCGAGCTGGGCCAGCAGCACGCCTTCGCTGACCGGCAGGGAATCGCGCAGGAAGGCATTGGCGCCTTGCACGACGATGATCTGGTTCTCGCCGTGCGCATCAACAGCGATATAGGCGGTGCCAGTGTCCACACCAGGCAGCACGGCGACGCCGCCGACATCAATCCCGTCCGCCTTGAGTCGCGAGAGCATCCAGCTGCCGGCATCGCCCTCGCCCACGGCGCCGACCATGTAGGTCTCAGCGCCCATTCTCGACGCCGCGACCGCCTGATTAGCGCCCTTGCCGCCAGGCAGCCGGGCCGTGGCCGTGGCCAACACCGTTTCGCCCGGTCGGGGGAGATGCTCCAGCGAGGTGATGATGTCGAGATTGATCGAACCGAAGATGTGAACTGCCAAAGCCGTCACCCTAGTTTAGCGCCAATTAGTTTCGCGCCCTCAGTTTTTCAGGGGCTGCATGGCGCTCCCGAGGAGGTCAAGCACGACCCGGCTGCGTGCGCGCTGCCGCAACAATTGCGGTTGCCAGCGCAAAGAGCGCGCCTCAGCCCTTCCCCTAGTCTGATGCTTGACGGGGCCGAACCGGCCCCGGCAAGCCACACTCCCAATCCGAAAGGATACGAAGCATGACGAACTGGCTCATCACCGGCATCGGCGGCGGCCTCGGCCGCGCCGTGGCTCAAGCGGCGCTGGCGCGCGGAGACATGGTGGTAGGCACGACCCGTAGCGCGGAAGATACCGCCTTCACGTCGCTGGCACCGGGCCGCGCGCATGTCCTGACCATGGACCTCTCTAACGAGTCGTCGGTTCAGGCCGCCGTCGCCGCAGCCGAAGACCTGACTGGCGGGATCGACCGGCTGGTCAACAATGCCGGTTACGGGCTGGTCGGCGCCGTCGAGGAAGTCTCAATCGACGAAGCAAAGGCGCTATTCGATATCAACCTGTTCGGTGCGGTCCGGATGATTCAGGCCCTACTCCCCGCCATGCGCGCACGACGGGCCGGGCATATCGTCAACGTGACTTCGGTTTCCGGCCATGCGCCTTGGTCCGGCACCGGCATTTACGGCGCCACCAAATATGCGCTCGAATGCGTCGGGCAGACCCTGGCGCAGGAAGTGGCGCCGCTGGGTATTCGCGTGACCAATGTGGCCCCCGGCGGCTTCCGCACCGGCTTCGCTGCGTCGGGCCTCAAGATTGCCGCAAGGGACATCGCCGACTACGAGGACGGCGCTCATTTCGCGCGCCGTAGCCTGACTGAGGGCGCGGGTGCGGAAAAGGGCGATCCTGCGCGCGGAGCCGAGGCTATCCTGGCCGCGCTGGATTCGGTCGAGCCGCCGCTGCACCTGTTCCTCGGCGAGGACGCGCTGCACTATGCCCGCGATCAGGTCGCCTTCGTTGTCAGGCAAATGGACGAATGGGAACCGCTGTCGCTCTGTACTGCGTTTGAACCAGCGTGATGCATCCGCTACGCCTCCCGAACGGCCCGTGAAAGCGGCTCGGCTACAACAGTGTCCGTGGGATCAGTCATGCACGCTGCATTCTCGTCGTGATTGACATGCAAACCGTTTAAACGGTCGAGGACGAAATCTTCAGCAATGAAAACCCCCGCCGTGATTTTGTCGATCATCGGCCTCGCCTGCCGGGCACGCTGCCGGCGGCGGGTGATCTGGACATGCCAGACGGTGAGCCAGGAAAAGCATTGGCCGTGCCTCCCAGGCAATTGAAGTCTTGTTGATGCTCGCGGCCGGCTAACACCGGATATGGGAGAACCGTGACACGGACCGCCCTGCGAACTCCTTCAACTCGTCAGGCGGGGCACAGAGACCGAAAACACGTCGAAGTGCGCGTCAGGATGCTCGTCTTGCCCATCACGCGGCGCTTGGCGGACCTGCACAACACCGCTCTTACCAAACCCGCTGACCACCGGTCGGCCCGCATCCCGGCTCAACCAGAGGCGCAGAAGGTGGCGCTTGCGCTGCGGTTCTGGCCAATCCCAGAACGTTGTACGGGCATGCAGCGCGGCATAGTTGGAAAGCCACTGGATATCACCGGGACGGAAATCCATTTCAATGGCCATGCCCTCTTCGTAAGTGATCGTATCAAAGAGTTCGAGCACTTCAATCTGCTCCGAACTAAGTTTGGGTACCCCTTCGTACTCTTGAGCCGTCAGAATGTAGAGCGAACCCGCATACATTGAGAATACGCCGTCAACCAAGCTGACGATCGGCGAGGTATAAGTGTCTGCAGGCGCATTGTGGTCCTGTCGGCGCCAGTCCCAGTGGAACGGCTCAAGCAGGAGCGGCGCCAGGTCCGGACGGCGGCGCAGGATCTCGTTGTAAATTTCCGCACCCGAGACGAGGCAGGATAAGCCGCCCTCCTTGGCAGGACGAAGACACATGAGCGCGACTATGTCTGAACTGTCGGAATGATAGACCAGCTTGTCCCGCACCTTGGAAGAAAGGGCGGTTGGATCGTCCATAGTCTTGTCGCTGGTGGCGTAAACGTGGTCGATCAAATCGCCCATCTCGTTCTGGCGGATGGGATCGCCCATGTGTAGACCGAGGATATAGTAAATTGCGCTGGACAGTGCGTCTGAATAGAGCTGTGTACGCAGGCCGCGCACCAGGACGAAGCCGCGGCCATAATCGACATCTTCACCCCAGGATTGCACAGCCATAGCGCACTCAGTCAAAGGATAATCCTGGACGGAAACCCTGCGCAGGTCGGGATTGTCGGACAAAAATCGCGCACCTAGCGTCTCCAACTCTTCCACCTGCGCTTCGGTAAGGTTGTAAACCCACTCCTCGGTTTCGGCGAGTCCATCGCCTCGCCAAGCTGCGGCCGTCGTCACAAGTGGAACAGGCTTCAGCGAGGTGGTTGCGGAACTTGCCATGCGTGCACTTCCTTCGTTTAGCGCCGGTCTTGGACCGGAGGCGCTGCTGTCTGATTGCAGATAATGTTAGGCCGAAGACGACCGGAAGACTTGTCGCGCAATGTCCGAAAGCTTTTCCGCCCGCGAACTGGCTCGCCAATCAGCCGACCGCAGCGCTCGCAGGCTGCCCGATCACGTGGTAGTTTCCAGCCACCTCCGAGACGTCTTCGATTTGGGACAATGTCTTGGCGTTCACCATTGACCGAGAATACTGCTCACCTATCGACATACCAACGGTCGCATTGCGGGGTCGGATCTTTGCTAGATTGATCGGCAGGTTTACGGGCGCAACCCTAACGGCACTACTTTGGTACGGATAGCCCGCTGAACAGCGGCCATGGGCATATCTTCGTTCAAGGCGCCTGTTGCGGTTCATGTTCGCGCGATATTGTTCATGGATGGGTCTTGTTGTTCGTGGCTCAGGTCCTGCTTGGAGCGACCGGGTCGCTTGCCCTTCATCGTAAACTGGGGTGGCTGGCGGTGGGGTGGCCTCTCGCGATGGTCATCGTCGGCACCTTGTCGACGATATGGATTGCTCAAAAGGCTGCAGTGTCGTTCTTTTTCCTACCCGCACAATTTGTGCTGATGAACCCGCTGAGCATGATTCTGTTCGTAGCGCTATTGATTGGGGCTGCGGTCAAGCGGCGCGACCGCGAATGGCATCCACGCCTGTTCATTTGCGGCATGGCGGCGATCATGGGGCCGTCCTTCGGGCGGCTGCTACCCGCTCCCCTATTTATGTACTCGATGCTGACTGCAGCCTTCATTGGTATGATCGCTTTTCCCGTTGCCGGCATCGTCCGGGACAAGCTTCGCTATGGCCGCGTTCATCCGGCGTGGTGGTTTGGCTTGGGTTCGATCTTGCTATTGCAATCGGCAACCGAGACCCTGGGCCGAAGTGCAATTGCAGGTGCAATCTACGCGCGCGCAGTGGTGGGAACGCCCGGCGCGCGTGTTCCCGGCCTCAGCTATCAACGGCCGCCGTTTCCAATAGCTTCCTGACGTTCGGTAAAGCTGCAAGTGCACCATTTCACCGAAGACCGACCCTTGTGAGACATTCAGCGGCAAATTTCCCCTGTCGAGATGCAGACGGTTTGCTTTCCCATCGAAGCGGTCGGGTCAATCAGGCTTAGGCCTAAACTTCGTCCGGCCTCATGTCGCTTGGGTCAGGAACCGTTGAAATGCCATCGCAGCAGCAACGACGTTGCGAGGCGTCACGCATCGCGCATCTCCGGCGACATGATGATAGCGATGGGTGGCGAACACACCGACCACGGTTCCGTACCTCGCCGCGATGACCTCGCTCAGTTCTCCTGCTGACAGGACGTCGCTGGCATAAGGGGCTTCCAGGCCGGCAAGGCCGCGGTTCGGGGGCTCTAAGTACAATGACGAACTTTCAGCAGCCTTTCGTGTGTTGCTTAGGAAACTCCAGTCGCGCCGGGTGATCACGAAACACATCTGCCCCGATCCTGTGGGTGTTCGCGTATACCTCGCTCAGGACGGAGAAGAGCATCGGATCGTAGGTCTGCAGATCCCTGTCGGAAACGACCATACGGCCATCGTGCCGGAACGCCTTGTTGGAATTGAACCAGAACTGCGTGCCCTCGGCCCAGTATTCCTGCACGGTGACCGAGGCATAGTCGCCTTTCCACAAGCCCTGCTCCAGAGCATGGCGATAAGCTGCCTCGACGCGGCCGTAGAGGGCGGGATCGACCCGTTCGATGGCGGACAGGATATTATGCGAGAATTCGTGAACGAGGATGTTCTCCCCGAAATAGCGCGTGCCCGGCACGCCCAGCAGGTTCTCGGCGGCTCCGGTCGTATACAGACCGCCCATGCCGCGTGCCCGGCTGTTCCAGTACTCGGCATCGCTCATGGCGGCGATCCTGGCGTAGCCCGCGCGTTCGCAAGGCGTCAGGCGCGGATCGTCCGCGGCCGGCTTCTTCCAGTCCCGCTGCTCGGGAAGATCCATCGTCCCTTCGTCGATCGCCATGACACCAACCTTCGCACCGCTGCGAACGAGTTCGCGCCGGATGTCTGGGCGCTCGGCAGTCTCGGCAAGAACGATATCGCGGGCGATCAGCAGAGCGCTGTCCGGGACTTTCGCGGACGAGATCACCGGGATGCCGCCAGCATCGGCATACTTGGCGTAGAACGGATCGAGACCGAGCGCGGCCTGTGGCGCGCTTATCGACCAGCTTTCATAATTTCCTATCGCGGCATTGGCCATGCGCGCATCCTCCCTCTGCGGATGCGAACAAGCCGCAACGAGAAGCGGAAGGACGAGGACAAGGCGAGAAGGAAACATCGATCTGCTCCGGGTTTCAGGACAAGCCCGGATCCGGCAAGGGGATCCGGGCCCACCCGATGTCAGCGGTGGAAACGCAGGCTTAGGAAGAACGTGCGACCGATCACGTCGTAGACGCCCGACTGATAGCTCAGTTCGAAGTTGGCGCCGCCGGCCTCGGCGCCCGGTATGCGAGGGGGCTTGCGGTCGAAAGCATTGTTGAGGCCGCCCGACAGCTCGATATTGTCGGTAAGCGCCACGAAGGCCGAGAAATCATTGTAGAATACGTTCGGCGTCCAGACCTTGCTGTACTTGTCCGGCGTGATCGTGGTGGCCGCCTTCATCGGCGAGAAATGGCGCAGTGTCCAGGTGACACCCATCCCTTCGCGCGCATAGCTCGTGCGCACGACCCCCTTCCACTTGGGCGACCCGAAGATACCGGCGTATTCGGTGATCGAATTGGGATCGGTGGGATCGAGCGTATAGCGACGCTTGAGCAGGCGGGTGTAGTTGGCGTCGATCGACAGCTTGCCCGCATCGTCAGAAAGCCCCAGCCGCGACAACGGCAGGCTATAGCCTAGGCCGAAATCGATCCCCCGCGTCAGGTACTGCGACAGGTTCAGCTTCTGCGTCATCACGGATTCGAGATTGCCGTTGGCATCGCGCTGGATGAGCGGGCAGAAGATATTGTCGAGGCTGGACTGGTCGACGCACTTGTCGATCAGCATCTGGGCTCCGAAGGCATCGATCGCGTTGCGGAGGTCGATGTTGTAGTAGTCGACTGTGAACGAGAGGCCCGGTACGAAGCGTGGCTGGAGTACCGCGCCGAGCGTCAGGGTCTTGGCGGTTTCCGGCTTGAGGTCGAGATTGCCGCTGGAAATGATGTCACGGTAGAGCCAGTAGCTGACGGTATCGGCCGGGTTGATCGCCGCGCAGTTGGCGGCTGTATACTGGGTACGGGTCGCCCGGTTGGCCAAGTTGTAGGTGTTGCACGGATCGGTGATCCACAGGCCCGAGATGCTGTCCGCCGTATAGAGTTCACCGATGTTCGGGGCGCGGACGGCCTGCCCGTAAGTGGCGCGGAAGCGGATATCGGAAATGGGAGCCCATTCGCCGCCGACCTTCCAGGTCGTGGTCGATCCGGCGGTGCTGTAGTCCGACAGGCGCAGCGCGCCGTCGATCGAGAGCGTATCGAAGAACGATGTATTCTTCAGGATCGGCACATGGACTTCGCCATAGACTTCCTTGACCGAATACTTGCCCACCAAAGTGCCCTGGGTGGTGCCGATCGTCGGATCGTAAAGCGGGTTGTCCGGGTTGTACTCGGGGATTGCGCCGATATCGTTGCGCTCCTTGCGGTATTCACCGCCAAGCACGACCTGCACCGCACCGCCCGGCAGGTCGAACAGGCCGCCGGAGACGTAACCCGAAAGCACCTGCTGGGTCAGCGTCGATTTCGACCAGTGCGAGGTATAGGTCATGTAGTCGATCATCTCCGGCGTCAGCGTGACCAGCGGGTTGATCGCCACGCAGCCGTTGCCGGGATCGTCGAGCGTGCTGCGGCAAACGGCCTCGCCGTTGGCACCGGTCGTGCTGTCGATACCCATGTACCAGCGGTCATAGGCGGTCGAATTCACGTCGCGCACGCGCTGGGTGGTCTTGCCGTAGGAATAATAGGTCGAATAGTTCCAGGGCTGGGCGAAGAGCGCGAAGTCGCCTTCCGCTCCCGCCACCGCCTGGAACAGCTTGCGGTCGTATTCCGTGCGCGGGGCGGGCAGTTCCAGGAAGCGCCGCGCGAACTGGACGCCGCCTGCGGGCACCGCGCCGCCATTGGCGGCTCGCATCTCATCGGTGATGAAGGGGCTGTCGGCCGGTACCACGTCGGTGCCGAACGCCGTCATCTGGAGGAAGCCTGCCTTCGAGGTATTGTGCGCGTAAGTTGCATTGGCGAAGAGCTTCAGCGCGTCGCTGACCTCGAAGCTGGCCGAGGCGCGGGTATTGATGCGTTCGGAAGGGACCGAAAGATACCAGCCGTCGTAGCGGCCGTTGTATTCGCCGCCGTCCGTCAACAAAGTGCCAAGCGGGTCGGTTGAAGTACCGAGGTTGACCGGCACGACATTAACGAGGCCGCCAGGCCCCAGGATCGGATCGCGCAAGGTGCCGCTGTCGCGGTTGACCGAATAGAGCCTGCCGCCCAGCACCACTTGCGCGGCATCGGCTGTGTTGATGTTGCGGACGTGGTCCTGGATGAAATAGGGGCTTGAGCTGCTGGTGCGGGCGTAGATTGGGTAGCCGTCCGCCGTCCAGGGCCGGTCGGAACCGCTGACCGTGCCGGGCGTGTTCTCGTAGAACCCATAGACGGTGACGTTGCCGCGCCCTTCGGAGAAGTTCGTGCCCGCGAGAAGATCGAACCCATAGGTGTCCATGTCGCCACGGGTGGAGGCGTTGTAACGGGTATTGGCCTCGATCCCCTGGAAGTCCTTCTTGAGGATGAAGTTGGCAACTCCCGCCACTGCGTCCGCGCCGTATAGCGCCGAAGCGCCGCCGGTGATCACTTCGACGCGCTGGACGAGGCTGGAGGGGATGTTGCTGAGGTCGACCGCCGACGTGCCCGGGATCGCGGCGACCTGACGGCGTCCATCGACCAATACAAGCGTGCGCTGCGTACCCATGCCGCGCAAGTCGAGCGCATTGACGCCAGCGTTGCCCGCAAGGTTGCTGGTCTGGTTGGTCTGGGTCACGGCGAGCGCCGGAAGCTGGTTGACGACATCGGCGATGTTCTGCGTGCCGGTTGCCTTGATCTGGCTGGCATCGACCACCGCTATCGGCGAGGGGCTGTCGGCAGCGGCACGGCGGATGCGCGATCCCGTGACAACGATATCGTTGGCAGGTCGCTCAGCGGCGGCATCATCGCCGGCAATCGTCGTCTCCTGCGCATAGACACCCGAAGATAAGCCGAGACAGCCGAGCATGAGTAGCGTCCGTAGCCCTGCTACGGTGGTTCGATGGTTGTTCATGCGATTATCGCTCCCTGATCCGCAACAATTTGTTACGAACGATTCGTATACGATATTTTTAATACGAATTTGTCAAGGAGCATTGGCTCTGGCAGCTAAGATGACCCGCAAATTTAACGACTTGGAGAAATCCCCTGCGGTTGGAGACACAGCTGCCAATATCTCGCGTCCGGCTGTGTTCCGTCAGCTTTCTTAATGCGGAAGCTCAAGACGCACCGTTTGCAAACGGACAACGATTTCAGCCACGATGGAATGGCAGCCACTCGAGGGTACACTATCCCGCTCAATCCAGCGGATCTCAAATACAGTGCCGCAGTGTGACCTTGCCTTCGCTGGGCTTAGCCAACGGCAACTGAGCAAGTGCCGTCATCGGAGGACATTATCAGTATCAGCAGTAGAGAGTGCCTTTCCAAGGGCACCTATGAACAAGCGCACCTTTTGCGGTATCATGTGGGAACTTGGATACACGGCCCAGATCCCTAGGGGTTCAGGCTCGGCATCTTCCAAGACGATTTGCTCGATCTCCCCCAGTGCAAGAGCGTGACTAACGTACTACTGCGACAAAGTGGCAATGCCCAAACCGCCACGGCATGCCTGATAGACTGCCTCGATCGAACTCGCAGAAAAGCGCCCGGAAACTTTCTGCCTCACCACCTTGCCCTTACAAACAAATGCCAGTGAGACCCTCCGGTAGCGAGCAGGCATTCTCGTGTGGCAAGATCCGCTAGCGTCCGCGGGCGGCCGTTGGCTTCAAGGTAGGCCGATGACGCGCACAGGACCTTGCGATTGTCGGCTAGACGCTTTGCCACTAGCCGATTGTCCTTGAGCGGGGCAATGCGGATGGCAACATCGATGCCTTGTCCGACGATGTCGACCTGATCATCCGTCGTCAAAAGATCGACCTGAAGCATCGGGTGCTCCGACATGAAGCATGGCAGCATCGGCGCGACTATCTTGCGCCCGAACGCCGCCGAAGTCGTGATCCGCAGGTGCCCCGTCAGGCCTTTCCCGTCCGGTCTCAGGTCGGTGAGGGCATTCGCGCGACCTTCGAGCAAGGCCCGCGCATGCGGCAAGAAAATCTCACCATCGCCGGTCGGTGAAAGTGAGCGCGTAGTCCGGTGGATCAACCGTGCGCCGAGTTCGGTCTCTAGATTGCCAAGACTCCGCGACGCCGCCATCGGGCTTATCCCCAGTCGCCGCGCGGCCCCGGCCAGGCTGCCAACCCGAACCGCTTCGACGAAAACCTCCAGATCATCGAAATTCATTATCACGCTTTCCGTTAGACCGGCATAACCGATCCTATATCTACACCTAAACCGGATCGCATTTTGGAGCCGGCATCAGGGCATTGTCGCAAAGGCAAGACCATGAGCAAGGTATCCACACTGCCGGCCGAGGCGCCCGCTACGACGCGGATCAGCACCGCGTTAACATTTTCAATGGCGGTCTCCTCCGGACTGGCCGTGGCGAACATCTACTACAATCAGCCGATGCTCGGTGTGATCGAGCGCGATCTTCCCGGCGGCCTCACTGGACTGATTCCTACCGCGACCCAGTTCGGATATGCCATCGGCCTGTTCGCGCTCGTACCACTGGGCGATCTCGTTGAGCGCCGCCGTCTGATCATCGCGCAATTCGCCGTGCTGGCGCTCGCCCTCGTCGGTGCCGCGCTGGCACCGTCGGCAGCGATGTTGCTGATCGCCTCGTTGCTGCTCGGCGTGGCCTCGACGGTAGCGCAGCAGATCGTCCCCTTCGCCGCGCAACTTGCCCCGCCCGAACGGCGCGGCGCCGTGGTCGGCACCGTCATGGCGGGCGTGCTTTGCGGAATCCTGCTCAGCCGTACGCTGTCCGGTTTCGTGGCGGCGCATGAGGGCTGGCGGGCGATGTTCTGGCTCGGCGTACCCCTGGCCTTGGGCGCGGGCGGATTGATGGCCGCAGCCCTGCCGCGCAGCCTTCCAGAAGGACGCAGCACTTATGCCGGCCTGCTGGTCTCGCTCATCCACCTCTGGCGCGAATTCCGCGAGCTGCGCATCGCAGCCTATACCCAGGCCATGCTATTCGGCGCCTTCACCGCTTTTTTGGACGATCCTGGCCTTGCGCCTGCAGGAGCCGCGCTTTGGCCTCGGTTCGGAAGTCGCAGGTCTGTTCGGCGTGGTCGGCGCCGTCGGCATTCTCGCCGCCCCGATCGCGGGCCGGATCGCCGACCGTCGCGGCCCTCACTTGGCGATCCTCGGCGGCACAGTACTGACGGTCGTTTCCTGGGCGATCTTCGGTCTTTGGGGATCGATCGCCGGGCTGGTGGTCGGCTGTATCCTGCTCGACTTCGCGGTCCAGAGCGTGCTCGTCTCCAACCAGCACATAGTCTACACGCTGCGCCCCGAAGCCCGCGCCCGGCTCAACACGATCTTCATGGGATCGATGTTCCTGGGCGGTGCCGCCGGAGCTGCTGCCGCGACCGCCGCCTGGAACTTCGGTGGCTGGAGCGCGGTCGCGATCCTAGGTATCTCGCTCGCCGCCGTCGCCACGCTCGTTCAGCTGCGCGCTGTCCTTCATCGGCGCTAAGCGTCCAACTTTTCCTTACTCACTGCCCGAACAAGGAACTCGGGGATGGGCCCGCTGGTCAACCATCTAACATTGCACAGCCTATCTAACATCAATGATGTTAAATATCTCACGGTCCAGCGTTCGCCCCAATGAAACCGATACTGCGAGGCTGAAGCCGAGGCGATGCTGGTAGGATGAGATTTCGTGACTATTCGGTAGAATAAGAAACCCCTGCCTCTGCTAGGCGCTGAACACCGCACTCGGGAATGCGACCCACGCCTCAAAAAAACGAGGTGATCCCGATCAGATGGTGGATTGCCTTATGGCTTTCGGTCTGTTTCGGCCAGACTCACCAAGCTGTAACTTAGGCCCCGCAGCCGAGTACACCTCTGCGGGGCCACTTTTCCTGATTAGAGGGCCTGAAGCCGAGATTTCATACCGACTGTCAGGCTGTTCTCAGCCGCCTGGCCGCACTGCCCAGGCGGTCGTTCGAGCGAAATGACCATACGTGCTGCCTCAACTTCTGCGAGGGTGCGGAGAATAAACTAGGCGACAGACCCATAAATTGGATTCCCAAAGAGGCGGCAGCATGATTCACTCTCCGGAAGGAGACGAGGCATGGCACGGTTTGATCTGACGGATTTTGAGTGGTCGGTAATCGAGCCTTTGCTGCCGACAAAGGTGCGGGGCGTGAAGCGG